>NZ_JBFUHJ010000020.1:0-41553 GCF_056402455.1 Paenibacillus sp. P4_A7
CAGCCGTACTATCTCCGAAGAAAGCAATCGGGAACTTGCTTCCTTGCAGCCACTCCGTCCATGCATCGTTAAAAGTGAATATTTTTCGCGGTATCCGTGTAACATTTGATTCATTGAGTGGATTTGCGCGCAAAGCTGCACCTCCTTGGACGATTAATGGCAAGTTTGGTTGGGCTCATTAGGTTCTATTTAAACTTTATATCCTCATAATACCCCTTGAATTCTATATACTGTTGCATGTTATTAGAAGACAATAAAGTATCATTAATTTTAAAATTGTTAAACAAAATTCCCCGTACATTATGGCTATCGTCAACACCAGATATTAGAGATTTTCGCGGAAGCTTACCGCGGTAGAAAATGTTATGAAAAGAGATGTTGCTTACAGAGCCCTGTGAAATTCCAGGAGCCATCTCATCTGTCTTGATCTGAAAAAGCATAGAGTCCTCTGGAGCTTCAAACTCATCGATATGAATATTTTTAAAAGCAATATTGCTTATTTTGTTTTCTCCTGTTGCCCAGATTTGAATCGCACCGTTATATTTATTCAGATCCCATACACCTCGCTGATTCAAGATATAAATATTCTCAAAGTTAACCTTATCGATAGTGGCGTTTGGCGTGTCACCCAAGCCTAGTAATATAGGACGAGCATTATCTGCCCAGAAAATGGAGTCCTTCACCGTTATATTTGAGCTCTCTCCATAATGATAAATTACAAAGTTATCGTCCGTTGTTCTTATAAATACGCCTGATACAAGGGCGTTTTTGCTGCCTGAGAGGTGTATGCCATCGGCATTAACCATTGAACCGAAGAAATTAATGTTTTTGATCGACGTTTGGTCAGTAAAGTTCATAACAACCGACCACATAGGATAATCGATCAGTGTTATACCTTCCACCGTTGAATTTGAGCCTTTGGTAATCCATATCGCTCCGCTTCGCCCCTCAGCGTAATTTCTAGGCCGCAATAGATCACCCCCATACATAATACCGCGGCCCCTAATTGTGATATTGCTCTGGTCATCTGCAGAAATTGACCCTTTAACAACCGAACCTGGCGCCAAATAAACAGTTGTACCGCTCTGACTTATATAAAAAGCTTCTCCCGCATGCCAATTGCCATAGCCGGTAGATGACATATATGGAGTGGATTCATTGCCATCAACCATATTTAAGTAGCCGGGGAAAGCCCCTCTTACCGCTTTGCCCTTTGCAATATTCGTTGAATCGCCCCCTTTTTCATAGAGCCTGAATTCGCTTGCTATAGATGTCATTACATAATGACTTGATCCTGTATTTCCCAATAGGACAAGCTTTACAAACCTTGCCTTAACGTTATTTAAAATATCGGTGACTGTTCCTTCCGTTTTGTTCTCGTAGCCATCGTATATTTGTACATACGGGTCGTCTTCTTTTTCCTTGGCCTCGATAATAAAACGTTGCGGTCCTTTTGCAAACCATTGGGAGTTTGTTGGCAGCTGCATTAAATCAAACTTTTCCAGTTGAACTGTATCCTTAAGGTCAAGCTCAACCCACATACCCTTAGGCAGCTCGTGCTCGCCTGGCGTAAAATAATACGTATTTTTCCCGTCTGGTAAATAAAGAGGGACAGGATCACCGGGATTTACTACATAAACGTTCGCGTCATCCTGTGAAGGAGCATTGCTTTCAGGCGTGTTTGAAATAATGTGCAAATTGCCCTCACTCCAGCTGCCATTCACCATAATAGTTGGCTTTAATGGAGCCTTGCTATTTTGTTTAAGCGAGAAGAATAACGTGTTTCCCCCTCTTTTACTAGCATCTATTCCATAAGCTGAAGGACGTATTTCATAATCGTTTATTTCACCTACATTATAGGTTACCTTAAACTCAACTGTACCCGTAAAGTCAACGTTTACCATAGCTGCATTCGTAGGTACGTCCTGCTCCTTCTGCTCGCCGTTTTTTACGTTATATACGTAAAGCCCCTTCCAATCTTTCTTCCCTTTCTCGCGTATCCATACTGAGAAGCTATTATTTTTTTCTTTCCATTCGGGAGTTTCCCAAGTAACGATTTTTGAGGAGATCTTCTTGTCTCCCAGGTTCACAGCATGTGCCTCCACATTACCTAATAAGGCTGCCATCAAAAATAACACAAGCAGTAACTTCATCTTCATCACTCACCATTCCTCTCAATTTCATGTATAGTTCAGTTGAATTGTATAAATCGTTCGTCAGTTTATCCTTTCACGCTGCCCAGCACGATACCCTTCATGAAATATTTTTGCAAAAAAGGATAGAGAACGAGAACAGGCAGTGCAGCCAGAAAAATTTGCGAAGCTTTAGTTGTACGGTCGGATACTTCCGCTAGTGCTTTCATATCGTCCGCGGTCAGGTTTCCCCCAGCAGTAAATAGCTCCGTACTTACAACAAGTGTCTGCAGATAGGTCTGCAGCGGATAATTCGTCGGCGAGTTCATATAGATCAAGCCATCGAACCAGGAATTCCATTGACCTACGCATGTAAACAGTAGAATTGTCGCCAGTGCAGGCATCGATATCGGAACCATCATTTTCCACAACAGCTGCCAGTGTGTACAGCCGTCAACAAGTGCAGCCTCCTGAATTTCCTTTGGTGTACCACGAAAGAAATTGAGCAGCAGCACAATGTTAAACACCGCTACAGCACCTGGAAGTACAAGTGCCCAGACAGTATCGAGCATATGGTAATTTCGAATGACCATGTAAGTAGGAATTAATCCCCCGCTAAACAGGATTGTCACAAAGAAAAACCACACATAGAAGGTTCGCATGGGAAAGTCCGTTCGTTCCTTTGACAGCGGATAAGCGGAAATAATGACTACCAATAAGCTGATGATCGTTCCGAGGACAACCCGCTGAATTGAGACTAGAAGCGATTGTAAAAATTCCGGTTTGGACAGCGCGTACTTGTAGGAGCTCAGCGTAAAATCAATCGGCCACAGCTTAACCGCCCCCGCCGTTGCCGCCGAGCTTGAGCTAAAGGACAGAGCCAGTATGTTTATGAGAGGAAGCAAGCAAACAACGGCTAAGGCAATCAGAAATACATTATTGCAAATAAGAAAAGCTCTTCGTCCAAGTGATTCATTGAAGTCCATAACTGCCTCTCCTTTCCTTAAAAAATACGGTAACCGGCTAATCGATATGCCAGCCAGTACGATGCTCCTACAAAAATCAAAGAGATCACCGACTTGAACAGGCCGACAGCTGTCGCAACCGCATATTGGGCATCAATAAGGCCAAGCCGGTAGACGAAGGTGTCCAGAATATCCCCTGTCCGATAGACAAGAGGGTTATACAGATTGAACACTTGGTCGAAGCCTGCATTCAACACTCCGCCGAGGCCCAGTGTCGCCAGCAGTACAATGATCGGAAGCATGCCCGGCAGTGTCACATGGATTGTCTGCTTCCATCTGCCCGCCCCATCCATTATGGCTGCTTCGTATATGGTCGGATTAATGCTGGTAAGTGCAGCCAGATAAACAATTGTGCCAAACCCGAATTCCTTCCACACGTCCGTAACGACCAGTACATAAGGAAATAGCTTATCATTGCCGAGAAAAAATAACGGTTTCATTCCAATCCAGCTCATCACCTCATTCAGCAGTCCATGTGAAGGTGAGAGAATATCGATCAGAATCCCGCCCAGAATGACCCACGAAAGGAAATGTGGCAAATAAACAAGCGTCTGTACCGTTCTCTTAATAGATGATTTCCGCACTTCATTAAGCAGCAAAGCCGTCACAATCGGTGCAATTTGACCAAAGATTATTTTCAGAAATGCAATAAAAATCGTGTTCCATAACACCTGCCCAATTCCAGGCATCTGGAGCATAAATTCGAAATTATCCCATCCCACCCATTTGGATTCGAAGAAGCCTTTTGCGGGAATGAAATTCTGAAAGGCAATGACGATTCCTGCCATCGGGATATAATGAAACATAATCAACAATACGATTCCGGGCACCAACATCAGATGCAGGGGGAGATGCTTCTTCCAAGTTCTTCTTTTGACGGTCGCCGCTTGCATCGTCACCATTCCTTTCCATGCTCGCGGAATAAGGAAGCAAGCAAATCGAGCCTGCTTCCTCTCCATTCTCAAGCTATTGTTTAGCCTTATACCATTCATTGACCTCAGCCGTAATCGCATCCCCGCCAAACTTCTTCCAATCGGCAACAAACTTATCGAATTCACCTATATCCGCTTGGCCCATGATAATCTTCGTGAACACTTCCAGCTTCATCTTATCCAGTGTGCTTTTCTTGGCCGTCATCGTAGGCGTACTCGGTCCCGAATATTCGTCTACCAGATACTTGTTATCCTTCACATAGTCGCTGACTACATTCATGCCGCCTCCAGGTCCAGCCCATTTATAGGAAGACCAGGCCTGCCCTTCCTCGTTGCTGTCTGTAAATTTCCCCGACAACCACAGCTGGTAGAGATCGTAATGATGCTTTACATCGGCAATCGGATTATCCACATAATTCCCGGTATCAACCGATGCCTGAACGCCCCGGTGAATATTAATCAACTCCAGCGGATCACTTATGATGACAGCTGCAAATGACGCTACATTAATTTCTTTATTTTCTCCGCCGTACCAATAAGCGTCCAGTCGTCCTTCCGGACCATACTGCTTCTCTACCGCAAAATTAAGCAGCTTCACGAGCGCCTCCGGATGCTTGAAACCTTTGCGAACGACATAATAGTTCCCGACCGGAATGCCGCCTGAAGTGCTGGCTGGCTGGTCGTCAAAGGAAATCAGCGGATACGGCTTCCAATCCGACTTTTCCTTTTTGTAGTGATCGGTCAACGGCCACCACACGGCGCCCTCGCCTGAGTAGAACATGCCCGTTTTGTTGGCGGCAATCAGCTCGTAAGCCTTAGCCTGATCCTTAACCGCAAACTCCGGATCGATTAGACCTGCTTTGAACATATCCTGCAGTTTCTGCAGCGCCGGCTTGAGTCCCGGCTGTATATCCCCGTAGACTAGCTGGCCGGAGTCATCCTTGACCCAGCGGCCCGGATAAGCATGGAAGCTTTCGAAGAAGCCCATCAAGGAATTCAAATCCTTATTGATTCCACCCAGTCCTATTGTGTCCTTCTGGTTGTTGCCATCAGGATCTTGATTGGCGAAGACCTCGGCGATTTTATATACGTCCTCCATCGTCTTAGGCTCTGACAAGTTAAGCTTCTTTAGCCAATCCTGTCTGATCCACAGCATCTGCGCCCCGGTACCCGTGAAGGTAACACCAGGCAGTGCAAGCAATTTGCCTTCGAAGGTTGAGGCCTTCATTCCGTTGCCGCCATCATTGGAAATGACCTGCTTCGTTTTATCTGAGGCATATTTCTCGAATACTTCCGTCATGTCCTCGACCATATCGGCATCGACCAGGCGCTTCAGCTCATTAGCCGATACCGTTAAAATATCCGGAATATCACCGGATGCAATGGTGACATTCATTTTTTGCTGCCACTGGGTCTGCGGAACACTCCAATTATTAATTAGCTTAATGCCAAGCTCCTCTTCATAGGAGCGGTACCAGATATTGTTGTCTATGCTGTCTCCCTTCTCGAACTTGATGGATGGCGGCAACGACCTTACGGTCGTCACTTCAATCGCAGGCTCATATTTGCCGAGCGGATCAGAATCCGCCGGGTTTTGGTTTTCTCCCGTATTCTCTGTTCCCTTGCTGTCTCCTATGTTTGCAGTGTTTTCTTTCTTGCCATTGCTCCCATTAGCTCCGTTATTCGTATTGCTGCCGCATGCTGTCATAAAGAGAAGCATTACCGCTGCGGCGAAAATCAAAATTCGCTTCAGACTCGTGTGTTGCATGTTCAATCCTCCTTTATTTTGTAAACGCTATCACTTGCTTGAATCAAGTATAAGCCCGTTACATGGACTTACGTAACAGGCCAATTCTTTACCTCTGCTTATCTATTTTTTACCTTTTTGCAGAAACTTGCCAAGTATGACCAAGTATTATTTTTCTTCGAGCGCTCGGTAATCCTGAGGTGTATGACCACTTGCTTTCTTGAAGAACCGTGTAAAATGGGGTGGTGAAATAAAGCCCAGCGCAGCACTGATTTCATGAATTTTCAGCTCCGGTTGAAGCAGCATCCGCATGGCTTCCTTCAGCTTCGTCTCATGGATATAAGCAAGCAAATTCGTGCCCGTCACCTTTTTGAAAGCTCTAGATAAATAAGATGGGTTCCATTGTACAACTTCTGATAAACGCACCAAAGAGAGATCTTCACCCAAATGGTCGTGAATATAAGCCTTCACAAGATCAATTGTCTGATCGCGGCGTTCCGTCTGATCCTTCTGCTGCAGCTCAAAGATTGTGATCGCCAGCCGATAATAATAGTCCATCCATGACTCCGGATCAAGTTGAACACCTGAAGGTTGCATTATAACTGACAAATCGGTGCGAGCCGATAGACGCTCCTGCAGATTGAACCGATGGATATGGCGCAAGAAAACGAGAGAAAGCGCAGAGTAAACCGATTCGAGTCCCATAGATTCGACTGTGAAACGCTTCCAGGCGGCATCGAAGGCTTCCGTTTGGCCGTTGGCCAAATACTCGCCCAACAGATCCGTTTTGCGCAGCATCTTCGTCCGATAGAGCTCCGTCTCATCGAATTCGACCTGAACAACCCCATTCCGTTCGCCGGATTGACGATGATATTCATGCTCCAGCATAGCCCAGCGGTCGGCGATATCTTCCCACTCGCAAGGCGACCTGTCCAGCAGACAAAATAGCGAAATATCAAAGGATTGCAGACAGGCAGCCTCAGCGTTCTCCGCATATTCCCGGACAGCTAATAAAATGCCATTCCATGAAGCAGACTCTTCAAGCTGCTCATCAAGATGGCTGGCTACCGGTTGTACGAACCAGACCATTGTATCCTTGTCGACAAATATATATTTCATATGCAAGTGAGAATAACCGTACTGCTCCTCGATCACCTTCATCCCTGCATGCAGCTGCGCCTTTCCGGCCTGCCGCACACCGAAATCCACACTCAGCAGCTTGCCCATCATAAGGAAGACTGGACGTTTCGGATCCAGTGGAATGCGCAGCTCCTCAAATTGGTTGGACCTATTCAGCATGTCAGACGTTTCGCAATACAGCAATTCACTTAACAGCTCATTTTGCAGCAACGGCAGCGTTTGTTCCATTTGCTGCATCACTTTGGCCATAAGTCCTTCAATCTGCTGTTCTCCGGCTATATCCTCCGCAAGCTTGCCGATCGTCTCCAAAATCGTCTCATGACCTTCCGTCTTAAGCAGATAGCTGGTATTGTCATAATGAATAGCCTCATACACATAATCAAATTCGCTATGCCCCGTCAGAAAGACAACCTTGCTCCTGGGCCACAGACGGCGAATATGCTTATGGAGCTCCAATCCTCCTAGAACGGGCATCCGAATATCGGTCATTACAATGTCGAACTTTCCCCTCCTTAACCATTCGAGTGCCGTCTTCCCTGAATAGGCCTTGTATAATTCGAACTCGGACGGAAAACGTTCCTGCAGAAGTGTGTAAAGTCCATCCGCAATATCGGGCTCATCATCAACAATTAACAACCGAAGCATACTCCTTGTCCCCTTTCCATATGGCCAACCGCACTTCCAATCCTCCTAGATGGCTTCGCCCCACGCCTATTCCGCCTCTATCCCCGTATTTCAAGCGCAACCGTCGATGAATATTCAGAAGGCCGGTCGTTTCAATCGTGCTTTCATCCGTTCTCAACAGCTGCTCTAGCGTCTCCAGTCGTTCCTGATCCAAGAATGGGCCATTGTCTTCCACTCGAATAAGCAGACAATCTTCCTCCTCCTCGAAAACGATAGATAGAAGTCCGCCTTCCTCCATATGGTCAAACACATGTTCGAAAGCGTTTTCAATTAATGGCTGAAGTATAAGTCGCGGTACCATCACCTCTCGGTAAGAGGCCGGCACCTCACCGCACTGGGCCTTCATTCGCAGTCGAAAGCGCCTTCCCTGAATTTCCGCATAGATCGTCGCGTGTTTGGCCTCTTCGTAAAGCGGAGCCTCATCTGAGGAATTGCGGGTAATATACCGTAAATAACTGCCCATCTGCGAAGCGAACTGCTTGGCACTGTCATGATCCTCTACCGCAATCATGTTATATAGGGTGAAATAGCTGTTATATAGAAAATGCGGATTAATTTGCGACTGAAGCTGCTTGAGCTCAGCTCGTTGAACTAATATTTTGTGCGTATATACCTGTTCAATCAGTTCCCTCATATAGCGAGACATTTTATTAAAGCCCTGGTGTAAATAACCAAACTCACTTCGGCTATTCTCGGTGACCGTTACGTCCAGCTCGCCCTTTTCCATCTTCCTGAACGCCCGCAGAAGTGCCAGCAGCGGCCGATGGATCATTCGGTACAGGGAAAGACAGAGCACAATCATAAAGACGAGAAACACCGCTATTAATACCCAGAACAGCTGCTGGTAACGATGTATATTGTTAAACAGATGTTTCTCAGGCACGTAATGAATAAGCGAGAAACCGAGCAGCTGCGAGAAACGGGAGGATACAAGCACCCGGTCATCTCCCTGCCCCACGCTGCTTATATTCTCGTATGCATTAGGCACACCCGATTTATATTGATCAATGTACCGGTCTAAATATGGATTCTCGAAATGATGAGTGCGTATCATAAACTCGCCGTTAGGATCGCTTAGAACGGAGCCGCTGTTCTCACTGCTTTCTAGGGCGGAAAGTGACTTGCTCAGCTCATCCGGAGAAAGCTCTACTATAATGGAATACAGCGCATTTTCACCTTCATACAGCCCCCGTACCTCATGAACGAGTACGATATACGGAATATGGTCAAGGAAATATATCGCTTTTCCCGGACTCTTACTGGCAAGCTCGCTGGTAGCATTGAATTGTTCCTGCAGCATCGCGCCCGTTCCCTGCATAGCAGATATCGTGCGGTTGATGGAGGGAATATGAACGGACACATCCGAAATATATAAGCTGCTGTTTTTCAGTGCAAACAGCCTATCCTGCACTATAAGAATGGCCTGGCTTTTGTCGTATTTGTTCATATAGTCGGGAATAACCGCCAGCTTGTTCAGAGACTCGTCGTTAATCAATTCAAACTGCAGCAGTTGAATCCGTTCGACTTCCTTCTCCATCGTACGTATATTCGCTTCAACCCGAGAMTCCATTGAATTAGATATCTCCCGACGAAGCGACTCCCTCCCTCCAGAATAGAAGTTATTCCCGATCAAGATAATCGGTATCAGCATCAAAGCTAGCAATAAGGCGAAGCGAAACAACAGCGAGCTCTTCATCCTTCCAAGACCTGTACGGATAAATACCACCTCCATTTTCACCAAGATTCCCATGAATAGGAATCTTAGGATCGTTTTTACACCTTCCTATTATTTATAAAATTACTCTCAAAAGCAACAAAAACAATAGTTTCATCGTAAGTCATTGTCTATTTGTCTTAAAGTTTGACATCACCCACCAACTCCCCCCAAATCCCTCTCTCCCCTACTCCCACAAGGCATCTCAGCCTCACTTCCCCCTCTCAACCCAAATCTCTCTGAACGCCATGTTTGACTGAAAACCGAGCTAAATCATCGAGAAAAGCCCCCATCAAAAACACAAATCGAACCGTAAAAGTTTGACTGTAGGCAGGCGGAAGAGCAGGAATAAACATGGGGATTAGGTTTGAAAGTGAAAAGCAAGACATGGAATGAGTCAGAGATTAAATCGAGAAAATGCCTGGGCCGGCAAGGGATTAGCGGGATATTGATCGAGAAAAAGATCGAGGAAGAGATCGGATTGAAAAAGAAAAAGCCGAGTGAAATCAGGAGGAAATACCTGAAATCAGTTCGGCTTGTAGTCGTACCTTAATGCAATTAAAGTTTGACGTAAGAACAGGGAAAAAAGTTTGGGGAAAGGCAGGGGTTAGGAAAGTGCCGAGGAAAGAAGATTGGAATAGCTTTTGAACCGGATAAAAGCGAGAGTGAAAGCCTGAGAAGTGCTTGTGTGATGCGGATTGCAGTGGCTCTATATGCCGGAGGAAATGCCTGAGAAAAGGATTGAAATGGCATGTGAGGCTTCTTGGAATGGATTCCTGGGTAAAAGAAAAGCCGAGCAATCTCAGGGGTAAATGCCTGAAAATCGGTCGGCTTGCGTCAAACTTTAAGTGGTGAGTGGTGAACTTTGAGTGATATTGGTAGACTTTTATTTTGGTCTACAAACAACTGTCAACAGAAAATAAAGTATTAGACTCAGTGTCTTTATTCCATGCGGCTTTTCGAATTGTCATAATAGTAATTCCCCTCACTATTCTCGACCACGAATGATTGTTACGATTTCTTTCGGATCGCCCCATGGTGTTGAATAGGTCGGCTGGTTGATGTAACGTTTCATCGTCATTTGCAAGCAAATTCCTGCACCAGGAGGAAGCTTAACTTTGAACCATTTGCCGTCTGCTGGCACGGTTTCCTGTATAAGTCCATCCTGACTCACAACTGTGGCTGTCTCGAACTGATGCTCACCGAATGTTCCTGCTTGAATAATAACTTGCTTGTCTGCAAACAAATCGATGTTAACTAAACGCAAAGTTACAGAATTGCCATCCAACGCTTCGACTAGCGCGGCTACACCATCTGGTAATCCTGGCCGCTCGGCATGCGCGTCGAAGTAGCGTACGCGACCGTGTTGCAAACCACCATGTGAAGTGTGCATTGGCGTGCCGAGCGTCAATTGTAGCAACCCTTCAAAGTATACCGGACACATTTCCTGCCATTTGTGAATGCTGGATAAGGCACCTAGACTGAATCCGTCAGATTTCCAATTTTCTGGATCCCCTTCTTCTGAACGCATTTTCTGCAATTGGCGGGATATCAATTTGAAATTCGCTTCCAAAATCTGTTCCGGATATTGAGGACTTTTCCCTCGCATATAATGGAACCATTGCACGGTGTTGCCGTTATAATGTTTGGTACCTTTGCCCGTTTTTGGATTTCCTCCAGAATATTCTGGCACATCAATGTCTAGATCATACTGATGCTTATCAATCCGATCTACACGAGTTGCGTCTTCCTCTGCCATCGACACCGTCCATAGATGAATCGGATATAGAGGGTTCGGCAGGTGATAAGCGGTCCAACCACTGTCGAAATGTTTGTTCGGTGTTACCCATTTTCCATTTTCCTCACGACCCAGTGCCCAATTCTGATCAAGCTGCTCGCGCGCTAACTGCAATTGGTTCAAATCTCCACTTAGAAGTACTGCGTTCATTGAAGCATTGACAATCGGTTCAATGATCGTTAGGAATCCATGCGGCCAGCGCCATCCATAATAGCCCCCCCACCATTTCCCATCGTTATACTCTCCGATTTCTCCAGAAAGACCAATGTTATCAGGAATAATTCCACCGTTCTGTGTCGCCCGTTCCTTCCATGCTTGCACGTAATCGATAACCCAATCTTTCAACTTTTCGTCGCCAGAGTACATATATGCATGGGTGATCAGCCCCGTTGCGTTCAAATTAAGCGGCACATCGCCCTTTGACATCCGTTCGTTCATTAGACGAATAATATGTTGATATACCTCATCGTCCGACCAAGCGCATTTACCGCTAGCAAAATCTACACCAGGAATATCTTCATAAGGTGCCAAATAGTCATCAAGAATCCCACGATGCGTAGACCAGTCTTCTTCAGACATTTCGTGGCGAGGCCCTTTGCTACCCGTAATCGGGGAACGAATTAACTTTTTCTCCGAGTCGTAGTTTTGCGCCTCTAGATCTTCACCGGTATACAGGTTTGCAAATCGCTGCGCACGCTGGACACTTTTCGTATCAAAAGGGTCTGCTAGTCCAAGGAAATAAAAGAATAAATAACCTTCCCCATGATGCATCCAATCATAGTAGGCGTCGAAATCACGATAAATTTGCCCGTATTCCGTCCACTGCCATGTTATGCCTTCCCAGATGTGAAGTGCCATCTCGCGTAGCTCTTCATCTCCACCTAGTGCATATAACAAAGCAAGATACATAAACCCCTCATATGGATCATCCGAACCATCCATCCCCGGCCAATCGCTGCGCCAGATCAGCGTTCCATCTGGACGAACATACTTCTGGACAAACTCCTTCGCTGCTTGGTTCAGCGTGTCGAACAGCTGACGCTGCATCAGCGCCCACTGTGGTGGGGTCCATGTTTCCTGCGCCGTAACAGAAGCCATTACCGATATATTGCTTTCCAATCCCATCTCGTCATGCCTCCCCTAAGTCACTTATCCCTTTATCCAATAAATTTACCACCGTCAACAGGAATCTCCGCGCCGTTTATCCATGCTGACCGTTTGCTCGCAAGAAAAGAGATAACGTCMGCAATCTGTTCTGGAGTCCCCAAAAATTTCTCATTACGTTTAATTTCCTCCATTTGTTCCGGCGTGTGATTTGTAATTTTAAACCACTCATTCAGCAAAGGTGTATCTGTCCCACCCGGCATAATCGCATTCACCCTAATATTCGCCTCACGCAAATCAAGCGATAACCCTCTTGTCATATGGTTAAGAGCCGCTTTCATCGCATCATAGACAATGTTTTGCGGAGAATTAACAAGCCGATTAATCGAGCTTACATTAATAACAACGCCCTCGCCGCTACGTTTCAACCAAGGAATCGCTTCCTGTATGAGGAAGAAAGGAGCTTTGACATTTACCGTAAACAGAGAATCCCAATCTTCATGTTCGATGTTCTCAATCGGTTTGTTACAGACAAGCGCCGCATTATTGACAAGGATATCGAGCGAACCCCAATGGCTAATTGTTTGTTCAATAATCTGCTTAGGTGCATCCGGAAGAGACAGATTTTGACGCACGAACATGGCTTCTCCGCCGCTCGCACAGATTTCTTCTACCGTAAGACGTCCTCGCTCTTCATTCATGCCATGAATGGTTACCTTTACACCGTGTCGCGCCAGCTCAAGAGCTGCCGCTTTGCCGATACCACTGTTTGATCCCGTCAAAAGAGCAACTTTGCCTCGTAAATCTTCCATATCTATCACCACTTTATATATATTTTCATTGAAATAGAGTTACTCCGCAGTGCAATGAACTCTATCGTAGTATAAAAAACTTCAAGTCCACCTATCCCATTGGGATAAGCAGACCTGAATGGTTTGATTGTAAAAAATATTATTTCGAAGCTTTCCAAGCATCAATTTGTTTTTGCTCTTCTTGAATGATTTTGTCACTACCAGCTTTTTTCAACTTGTCGATAAATTCTGGAAGAACTTTTTCAGGGTCAACAGAGCCTGTTTCTAGCAATGGAACATATTGAGCCGTTACCGTTGCGATTTGAGCGATTTCTGTTTTCACTGGTGTTGGGTCGAAGCTGAAGCCTAGTAATACAGATTGAACTGCGCTATTGTTAAGTTCAATTGTCTCTTCCCAAATTCCAGGTTTTTGTCCAGCACGGTAGTATCCGTTAAACTGATTTCCGAACTCCCAATCTGAATTCGGATCATAGCCAGCATCCTTAATAGCTTCAACCGTTTGCTCATCGACTTTCTTATAATGTTTGCCTTCAATACCATGAGCAACTAAATTATAAAGCGTTTTGTCTTTATAGAGCATGTTCAAGAACATCATCGCTCTTTCTGGGTTTTTAGATGTTTTGCTGATTCCAGTCATCGTAGCAATAATTCCTGATGTTGAAAGAACGGGTTGAGACACGCCTATCATCAGCACCTCTTTACCTGTTAAAGCCGAAATTTCAGAGTCACCGCCTGGTTTCACTGTACCACCGTTAATAACAACAACTTTTGCCGCTTTACGGTCAGGAGCGCCATCGATCAATGTTGCCGCATCTTTTCTGAAAAATCCTTTTCCGTTCCAATCTCTCATCATTGTGACAAATTCTTTATATTCCGGTGATTCGAATTGGTTAAGAACTTTTAGATTGGTATCGTCAAACTTCACTGCCCCTGGAACATTACGTCCCGCAAATTCATCAAATCCATAATGAAGGATATTATTCCCAAATACGCCGACTTTGCCATTCTCCATAGGAATAAGATTAGGCTCGCCAGCTTTTACTTTTTCCAAGAAAGGTGTTAGATCTTTCCAGCCTGTTATAGCGGCAGCGTCTAAACCGTATTTATCAGCAATCTCTTTCATTGGGAAAATAGCATCCGTTCTTGCCCATATTTGATAGTTTGGAACGGCAAATATTTCTCCGTTTACTTTAGCAGCTTCCCATCCACCTTGTGGTAAAGCTTCCATAATATCTAGTGCATATTTAGCTAAAAGACCATCTAAAGGAAGAAACGCTCCCTTATTCACGTTTTGATAGTAATCGTTTGCCCAGTTTGAAGTAAACGCAAGATCGTACTCTTCGCTAGCAGCATTGACTAATTGCATTTTCTGACCAATGCTGCCAAAATCGACCGCTTTCAAATGAATATTAACATTTAGCGTATCTTTCAAATATTCATTGATCGCCTGTTCAACTGAAGCTACATCTGCTTGCGGATTACCACCAAAGTACCAAGTTAAATCAACATTGTCTAACTTAGCAGCTTCACCTGGTGCACCTTCGTTTGTTGCCTTTGATGCTGGTGTAGCCGTAGGCGAACCAGCTCCCTTATTGCCATTGTTACCACAGCCTGACAAAAGAAGCGACACTGAAAGAATACCGGTAAGAGCAATGGAAAATACTTTTGATGATCTCTTTTTCATGAATAATAACCTCCCTATAATATTTTTTTCTATATTGCATCGGCAATGCCGATAACAACCATCCGAATGTAAGCGCATTACCCTTTTATTGCACCTACCGTCAATCCTTTAACAAAATATTTTTGGAAAAATGGAAATACGAACAATATAGGTCCTGCTGCAAGCATAGCGATGGCCATACGCGCGGTTTCATTCGGCATCTGACTAATATCGATGGAGATATTCCCCGTCTGCAATGATGTTGATAAAAACTGAATATTATTCATAATTCGATAGAGCATATACTGCAATGGAACTAGATTCTGGTTATCAATATACAATAGTGCCAAATACCAATCGTTCCAGTAAATGAATGCAATGAATAAGGCAAGTGTCGCAATGGCTGGTTTGGAAATAGGTAACACGATCGTATAGAAGGTTTTCCATTCTCCTGCCCCGTCAATTTTTGCCGATTCGATTAACGCTAACGGAATATCAGACAAGAAGCCTTTCATAAGTAACACATGCCATGGCATGATCACATAAGGTAATATCAAAGCAAGTAACGAGTCATCGATATTCAAATAACTTTTAATAAGAATGTACCAAGGCACTAATCCACCACTAAAAAGYAGTGTGAAAAATACGAAAAATGACAGCTGCTTCGAACCACGAAAATCTTTGCGCGACAATGTGTAAGCAAGCTTTGCAGTAATAAGAAGGCTGAGCGCTGTTCCTAATACCGTTGTTGCAATCGAGACCAGATATCCATTAATTAACGCCTTCGGACTTTTAAGTAAATACTCGTAGGCGTGCGTAGAGAACGTTCTCGGGATAAGTTCATAGCCATATTTAGCCAAGTCCGATTCGGTTGAGAACGATATGGAAATGACATAAACAAGTGGGATAATACAAAACAAAGATAGCACGATAAACCAAAAATGAATGAACCCTTTTATTAAATTAGATTTTTTCTGTATCGTCATCATAATTCTCCTATCTCTTTAGAAGATTGCATTTTCCTTATTGAACCTGCGAACGATAAGATTAACACTCACAACAAGTACAAACCCTACAATCGATTGATACAAGCCAACTGCTGTTGCCATTCCGGTATCACCTGACACACGCAAGGCACGGAATACATAAGTATCAATTACGTCCGTCGTACTATACAATGCCCCTGAATCTGCAGGCAGGAAATAGAATAATCCAAAGTCTGAATAAAAAATACGCCCGATCTGTAAGAGCACAATTAGAGTAATTAGCGGCGTAAGTAACGGTAGCGATATACTGCGAATTTGCTGCATTTTGGTAGCGCCATCAATTGATGCTGCTTCAAAAAATGTTTTATCAATAGCCAATAATCCTGTATAAAATATTAGCGTCGAATACCCTACACTTTTCCATAAAAAAGCTAAGCTTAATATAGTAGGCCAATACTTCGATTCAAAGTACCAACTAATACCCTCAAAACCAAACTTCTCGAGTAAATTATTGATCACGCCCAGCTCGGAATTAAGCAAAGCATACGTCACATAGCTAACCGTTACCCATGATAAAAAGTATGGGAAAAATAAAGTGGTCTGATATACCTTTACCGCTTTACGACTTAGTTCAAATAATAAAAGAGCAAGGATCACCGATGCCGCATTCGTGAGTGCAATAAAGGTAAAGTTTAATACTATGGTGTTACGAGTTACTTCCAAAGCTGCATCCGAATTAAAGAAAAATTTGAAATTGTCAAAACCAACCCATTCGCTTCCCCATATACCTTTAGTAAAATTCAAATCTTTAAATGCAAGCACCAATCCAAACATTGGTAAGTAGTAGAAGACGAAGACAAATAATAGCCCGGGTATTGCTAGCGAAATTAAACCTTTGTTACGAAGAGTTTCTCGCCAAAAACTGTTCGATTTCTTTGTATTCGTTTGTATCGGCTTTCCAACTTTCTTCAGGACAGCGTCATCAGACGTATGTTGCATAAAGCATGCCTCCCTAATTTCATTCTGTTAACTCTCTCCTGCTCATAACGAAACCTTACTATATCTGGCGACATAAATATTGTGTAAATGCAGTCATTTGCTACAATTCTGACTGTAAAAAAAGGAATACACTGTACTTTTCGGAAAAGTACAGTGTATTCCAAGCCATATTCCTACTATGCTGATGTAACTTATTCGACATCGAGTCAATCTTGGTTTTGTAGTTGCTTCACACTTTTACTTAAAATATACTCTTTCGGGGTAGCTCCGAATTTTTTCTTAAATAACTTATAAAAATAGCTTTCATTTTCAACGCCGATTTTGGCTAATATTTCTTTCATATTTAGCCCGGAGTTTTCCAACCATTCTACTGCTTTATTGAGCCTGACTTCATTAATATAATCAGCAACAGACATATTCATCCTAGAGTTGAACTGTTTGCTAGCTAATTTAGGTGAAATAGTTAGCTTATCAGCGACATATTGCAGACATAATTCAGAATCAGAATAATTCGCCTCGATCAGCTCCTTCATCGTTTCCACTACAATGGACTGTTTCTCATCCTCTACGTTTTCCGTTTTAGAAATAATATCCACAAATAATTGCACGATAGAATCGTGAAGTTCAGTTAACGTTTCTAATTCGAATAAGCGCTTCGTAATCAAGTTGAAATTCACACGGACTGGCTCCACCTTTACTCGGCTAATTTCCTCAACAGCAGATTTCATCATGTTAACCAAACTCATAACCGATAAAAGCGCATTGTTGTAGTTTAGGGCAGAAATTTCCTGAAAAATTGAAGAAAGCACATCTTTTGCAATAGGAAGACTTCCGCTTTTCAATGCATCAGCGAGCTTCTTCTCAAGTGTTACGGAATATCCAAGCTTCGGATTATCCGCATTTTGCCTAATCCTATCACTAGTCAAAATACAGGCGTTTCCATATATTAATCGATATAAGGAATTATTCAATGTCTCGTAATGCTGCACGGATAGATCAGTGTAGCTTTCTACAGGATCACTAATACATACGGAAATGGAAAGGTGGTAAAATTTCATAATATTGGTTTGAGCTTGTTTCCAGCGATTCATTATTTCAACAGTTGAATTTGTATTCACAATAAATGCGATATAATCATTTTTCATTTCCACTACTTCACATGGAAAATTGACACCGATACATTCCAATGAAATATTTTCGATTCCAAATAAATATAGCGCTTGATCTCTTGAATTGTACTTCTCCTTAAATTGGCTGTAACCGTCGATCTTTACAATACATAATAGACATGCTTCTGTCGGATCTAACTTAATATTCAAATCCGCTCGGGCTTGTTCGAAATTTTCTAACGACACGGAATGGCTATCTACAAGCAATTTCCTTAAGAAATAAGCTTTCATTACTTCCATAGAAGTATTATTTCTTTGTTTATAATGATGTACTGTTTCCATTGCATCTTGGAAAACTTCATTGAGGTAAGAAAATTCATCCTTTCCCTGTGCAAGTTGACGCTCGTCATCGACAGTACCGAATTGTCTGACCATTCGATCAATCGGTTTATAGAACCTACGCGACAACAATACGGAGATAATGAATGCAATCAACAAAAATCCAGCAGTGATTAAGAGGTAAGTAAATTTCAATGCGTTGATTTCCTTGAACACCTCATCGTAAGGCTGCGCTTTTACTAATGTCCAATTCATATTATCGATATAGGCATAAGTAATGAGATACTTCTTACCTGTAATATCACTTGTGAAAAAACCAGTCGTTTCTTTATCGCCTGCTTTTCCTGCTGTTTGTTCACTTACATATTTCGCTTTTAGATCAGATAGAAATGGATCTCCATCCAAGCTGTCACCTACTAACTCACCGTTTCCATCCAATATTATTATTTTTTCTTTTTTTGTGAAGTTTGAATTATTAATGGTCTCGATATTTTTTAATATCCAATTTGTACTAGCGTTAACGATTAATGCACCGCTAGGAAGATTATTATCATCTTTAAAGTCGTACATAAAATAGGTGACTACGCTTTCATATCTTTTTTTGTCTCCGACCATAGGATATTCAATTTTCCTAGTGAGTGGCTTTAATATTGGAAGTACTTGCCCAGAATGGAGCATTACATCTAAACTTTTGTCTTCGAAAATCAATTCATCCCCGGTCGAATAATATATTTTCGAAGCGTTATTATAGAAGTAAATCGAATCAATAAATGGATTTGTATTGACAATTGTCGTTCTAACTGTATTAATTTCTTTCAATATTTCTGCAAAATCTGATTCATTATTGTACAAAATCGTTTGCACATCGGGATTATAATATAATGACATCAATGAATAGCGAATCATTTCATCAATATAATCGATATTAAATTGGACCTGAGACAAAATTTTCTTGTTTGATTGATATTCATTATTTAATATAGCGCCCCCAGCACTAAAATAAGTAATCGTGGAAAATAAACCTAGCACCAGCAGCATTGCGAGCGTTATCCATAGATACATACTGCGCAAAAACTTTCTCTTTTTCTTTCTGTTGACGATCCCCATGGAAACTCCCCTTTCATTGAATCTGTCTGTGCTCCTTACTGCCAATAAAAACTTAGTGTAGATAAAAAGGCTGTATTGGCATGATACTCATAAAAAAACGATTCTGCAACCGGTCCTACTAACGTACCCGATGGTTCACGTAACATGCCTCCACTACATAATATAATCTAATTTAATCTATCGGACTAGAATAATTATTATATTGAATACCCATGTCTTTTCTCCTTTAAATAAAAAACATCCGTTCGCTTATTTTAATTATAAGTGAACGGATGTTATACTTCCATATTTATACAACTTTATTATCTTTTTAACGAATTTATTACTATTTAAATAATTTTATTATTTGCGAATGCAACTGTACAAAGAAAATAAAGTATTAGACTAATTTTCGAAATAATAATATACTAATCATTCTTCTATACCTATAATTGATGTTTTCAAAATTTCTTCATGAATATCCCCATATGCTTTATTCGATGAAGTAGGCGTAGCCTGAATGACCGTAACCATGTTAGCATATGGCAGTACATTAATTTCTTGTCCTCCAAATCCTCTGCAGCCGTATCCATCTTTAAATATCCACCATAAGTAACCGTAGGATTCACTGGTAATGCCTAGTGTAACCATTTCTTTTAAGTACGCTTCGAAACAATAAGCTCATCTCCCGCCACAACATTATTCAGTACAAGCAGTCCCAGCTTTGCTAAATCGCGCGCTGTTAAATCGGACTGCTCCTCTCCTTTCATTACGGTATAAGATACGCCGCAGGGGCTTTCAGGCCATCTACCGCTCGAAATGCTCAATGGGGCAAATAAATACTTTTCGCATAAATCATACGACGGCTTACCATAGGCCTTTCCAATTACAGCTGACAACAACAGAACATCCCATTCTTTGTACAAATGTCGGGTGCCTGGATAGTCTGAAACTGCTGTGTCGGCCAAGTGTGCGATCCAATCACGCGTTCTCATCATTTGTGAAACCATCGGGCAATGATAATGAACTCCGCCATTCCAGTAAATGCCTGAGGACATCGTAAGAAGGTGACGAATCGATATTAAATGGTGGTAGGGATGAATGCCCTGCCGAAATTCAGTTAAATAATTGGCGATCGGTTCATCCAGACTTTGTATCCATCCTTTATCCAGACAGATTCCCGTAAGGATCGCGAGAATGCTTTTCCAGATTGACTTCATTGGATTTTTACTTTCACCAGTGAACTTATTAAAATATCTTTCATATACGATGCGGTCGTTTTTCACAACAAGGACGCTGTTCACGAGCCGATATCTCTTTACTCTAAGGTAGTCATCAAGACTAGCTAACCGACTAGAATTGTGCATTTGTCCTAAAGTTTGACGCCACCCACCACCCCCTCCAATCCCTCTCACCCCTACTCCCACAAGCCCTCCCACCCTTTTCCCTCCCTTCCCCCCAAAATCCTTAATGCAGTTAAAGTTTGACGTGAATGCCTGCAAAAGTCAGGGATATGACAGAGAAAATCATTGAAAAAATGCAGTTAAAGTTTGACGTGAGAGCAGGGAAAGCGTTGGGGAAAGGCTGGGATTAGGGGTTAGGAAAGAGTCGAGGAAAGGAGATGGGAAGGGCTTTTTGGCCGGATAAAAGAGCAGAGGAATGCCTGAGAAGTGCTTGTGTGATGCGGGATTCCGGATCTGAATAAGCAGGAGAAATAGCAGGGTAAAAGATTGGGGATGGCAGGAGACGAGCGGTAGGGCTTCCGATTGGGTAAAAGAAAAGCCGAGCGAAATCAGGAGTGGATACCTAATTTCGGTCGGCTTGCGTCAAACTTTAAGTGGTCAGTGGTGGACTTTGAGTGATAGTTGGAAACTTTAAAGGGAATGCACACAACAATATCCCCACCCTAACTCCCCTACTCCACCGTAACACTCTTAGCCAAGTTCCGCGGCTTATCAACATCATGCTGCAAAGCAAGTGATGCATAGTAGGAAATCAGTTGCAGTGGCACTACCGACAATGCCGGCGATAATAGCGGTAGGGTCTTAGGAATGGCAAATAGCTCATCGACAGAATCCGATACTTCGGCTTCTGTTCCGGCATTTGCAATGCCGAGAACGTGTGCGCCGCGCGCTTTTACTTCTTTAATATTGCTTAAAGACTTCTCATACAGCACCTCTTGTGTGAGGAGCGCGATGACTGGAATGCCATCTTCGATTAGAGCTAATGTTCCGTGCTTAAGCTCTCCAGATGCATAGGCTTCGGAATGAATATATGAAATTTCCTTCAGCTTAAGCGAGCCTTCTTGTGCAACCGCATAGTCTACGCCGCGTCCGATGAAGAAGAGATGCTTGTGGTGCGAGATCGATTCTGCTAACTGCTTCAGCTCATTGGATTGCTCTAAAATATTCTCAACCTGCTCAGGAAGCTGCTTCATCGCATCGATTACTTCAGCAATTTGTGCCGGTGTTTGCGTCTCAATCGTTCCTGCCAAATACAATCCGAACAGGTAGAAGGCAATCAGCTGCGATGTATATGCTTTTGTCGAAGCAACCGCAATCTCAAGACCTGCCCAAGTGATAAGCACATCATCCGCTTCACGAGCAACTGAGCTGCCCACAACGTTAGTGATTGCCAGTACTCGTGCACCGTTACGACGCGCTTCGCGTAATGCCGCAAGTGTATCAGCTGTTTCACCGGATTGACTTACAACAATTACCAGCGTATCTGGTGTAATAATTGGCGAACGATAGCGGTATTCCGATGCTACATCCGTCTCTACCGGGATGCGCGCAAGCGATTCAATAACCGTCTTGCCGACAAGCCCAGCATGGTAGGCTGTACCGCATGCAACGATATGCACCTTACGAATCGACTTCATATATTCCGGTGTCATGCTTAATTCTTGTAGTTGTACAGACTTACCGTCTTCTGCGATGYGGCTCATCATCGTATCTCTGTAAGCCTTAGGCTGTTCGTGGATTTCCTTCAACATGAAGTGATCAAATCCAGCTTTCTCCGCCGTTACAATATCCCAATCGACATGAAATATTTCCTTGGAAATACTTTCGCCTTCTGTCGTCATTAGTTCGACACCATCACGTGTCAATACAGCCATTTCGCCGTCGTTCAAAATATACACATTGCGCGTATACTCCAAAATTGCCGGAATATCCGATCCGATAAAGCTTTCGCCTTCGCCTAAACCGATAACAAGCGGGCTTGCATACCGAACTGCTACTAACCGTTCTGGCTCATATTCCGTTAAAACGCCAAGTGCAAACGCGCCACGCATCCGTTTAACCGCACGTTGTACAGCTTCGACAATATTACCGTCATACTCATCAGCAACTAGATGCGAGATAACCTCTGTATCTGTTTCCGACACGAAAATATGCCCTTTTACAATCAGCTCTTCCTTTAGCTTCAAATAATTTTCGATAATGCCGTTATGAACAACGGAAAACTTTGCCGTATTATCGATATGCGGATGCGAATTTACATCCGATGGCTTACCATGTGTTGCCCAGCGTGTATGACCGATTCCGACAGAACCTTCAAGCGGTTCTTCGCGCAAGATGCCTTCAAGTACAGCTAAACGACCTTTAGATTTCGTAATTTCCAATCCATTTTTCGTAAAAACGGCAATACCAGCTGAATCATATCCTCTATATTCGAGCTTCTTCAGACCTTCCAGCAAAACAGCCTGAGAGTCGCGTTTACCTATATATCCTACAATTCCACACATAATTTAATAAGCCTCCGATAAGGTGTATTTCCCGTCCTAACCGGATGCATGCCAATGCGGTACACAGGCAATATGAAGTTGTCACAAATTGATCCCATTCTTTGCGGTACAATGTAACCCTTCTATCCGTGCCAACCCGACCGGCGGCATCCTGGACATTTGGGATTCAAACAAGTTAACAACAAGCGTAAACGGCTGTCGCCATCCTCTGGCAGCATAAGCACGTTCCGCGGTGAATGATAGGCTGAGTATTAGCGTAAAGCTATACTTTCCTACAATTAATTAGAAACGACATAATCATCCTCTTCTTAGGATGTCATCGATTCTTGTCTCATACATATAGAGCAGCCTGCCGCACATTTGTAAGATCGGTCGCCCGATCCTTTTGTGTAACGACTCTCGGTTGGCTTGCAAATACCGGAAGGTCCCCGCCGAATGTTTCGAACACCTTCACCTCGTCAGCTTCCCGTATGAATACCTATTTCCAGCTCGTCATGCTCAGCTTCGATAACAGATCATTCATCACGCAAGCTCTGGCGCTTGTCTTACTAATTTTACCTCTATCCACGCTTTCCTTCTAGAATACTATTCCCTATCATATTCATTTTCCACCTATTTCGCAACCTCTTGTAATAAAACATCGAAAAATGAGAACAGCTTATTACTAAAAAAAGGGTAATCAAACACGAATTTGACTACCCTATTCTTATCACATTTATTATAAATGACGCCAAATATTAAGGATATAATTGATTAAGGTGACACATACTAAATAACCTATAAATTTAACCTAGTTCACTTTTAACAACATCAGCTATTTGATCTACATATGCTTCGACTTGTTCCTTGTCGGGACCTTCCGCCATAACACGGATAAGTGATTCTGTACCCGAAGGGCGAACCAATACACGTCCATTATCGCCAAGCTCACGCTCTACAAGCCTCACAGCCTCTTCAATCGCTGTATTACCTTCGTACAAGCTCTTATCCGCTACACGGATGTTCACGAGCTTCTGCGGGTATTTCCGCATAAGCTGCTTAAGCTCACTTAGCTTCTTACCAGATGCCGCGATTGTATCAACAAGCTGCAATGCAGTTAGAATGCCATCACCCGTCGTAATATAATCGAGGAAAATAACATGGCCAGACTGCTCTCCACCGAGGTTGAAGCCTCCGCGACGCATTTCTTCCATAACATAACGGTCACCAACTGCTGTCTGTGCCGTCTTCATGCCGATACGCTCTAAACCTTTGAAGAAGCCGATGTTAGCCATTACTGTCGTTACAACAGTATCTTCATTCAGCTTTCCAGCACGTTTCATTGCATCGCCAATAATGCAGAGGATAAAGTCGCCATCTACCTCTTCGCCATTCTCATCAATCGCGATCAAACGATCGGCATCACCATCGAAAGATAGACCAAGATCAGCGCCGTGCTTCAGGACCTGTTCACGCAAATATTCCGGATGTGTTGAACCCACACCTGCATTAATGTTTAAGCCGTCCGGCTCTGCTCCAACCGTAATAATATTCGCACCAAGATCACGGAATACAGTAGGCGCAAGCTCATATGCAGAGCCGTTAGCGCAGTCTAGCACTATTTTCAAACCGCCGAAATCACCTTTAATCGTTGTCTTCAAAAAGTCTAAGTACCGCTGCTTCGCTGTTTTATCACTCGATACCGCACCAATGTCGCCGCCCTCTGGACGCGGCAATTCATCGATCTCAGCATCTATTAATTGCTCAATTTCAAGTTCCGTTTCGTCGGACAGCTTAAATCCGTCGCCCGCAAAAAACTTAATGCCGTTATCCTCAACCGGATTATGCGAAGCGGAAATCATAACACCTGCATCTGCTCCCAGCTCACGTGTAATATAAGCAACCGCTGGTGTAGATACGACTCCCAGACGTACCACACTAGCACCGATCGACAATAGACCAGCAATAAGCGCCGATTCTAGCATCGGTCCAGAAATACGTGTATCCAGTCCGATTACAACTCTAGGCTTATTGGCTTGCCTTGTTAATACGTACCCGCCGCAGCGGCCGATCTTGTAAGCAAGCTCTGGTGTAAGCTCCCGATTTGCTACACCGCGCACACCATCTGTACCAAAATATTTCCCCATATTTATTGAACCCCTTTAGCTTTATATTGAGATTATACTATTCATTAGTTCGTTGATTGCCCCGGGTCAGTCGTTTCAGCCGGGGGTTCCTCAGTCGCAGGCGGATCTGTTGGCGTGCCCCCGACTTCCTCTGATTCTTCTTCTTCCACCTTGCCAGCCGTGCTATCCTTTATTTCTATCGTTACTGTCAAGGACGTTCCACTTGGAATAACGGTCTGTATATACGGAGGAACATCCACTTCTAGTGAAATGGTATGAGTGCCGGCAGCTAGTCCTTCTAAATTTGCAATAACCTGAATGTCACTGGCTTTAACTTTAGATAGCACCGATTCGGCGCCGCTTAATGTTAGATCGATTTTACCCGTCTCAGGAGACCGTATAAGCGCAGTTAGACCATCGCCTACACCTTTAATCACAACATCGGTTCCAGTGAACGTACGCGTAACAATAGGGGCTACTACAACATTCAGTGCTACCTCCGCTGGCTCGATTAACTTAATGCCATCGATTAGCTGCGTCTTCACCTGGATCGTTCCCGTCTCCTTAACCTTTGCCAAGTCCAGCACAACGCCATCATAGACCTGCAGCCCATCCAGAACCTTCTGTTCACCGTATACTGTTATTTTATCTATCGCAGGTTTAATGGATACGAGACTTAAACCTGCTGGGAGATTTCCTGTATACCGTACTTGAAGCGGTAAAGTCTTAAATGGAGGAGTAATCTTCACCTCAACTTGCACCGTCTCTGGATAGACAATTGCGTTTGACATCTCTATTCCTTCTTTATCGTACACGACCACCCTAGATTTCTTACTGACAACCGTTTTGTCTGCCCCTTCAATCTTAACCTCGGTTGATACTACGCCGATACGGTCCATATCGTCCTTCGGCAGCGTAACCGCTACTACATTGGTTGGTAACTCCACGGTTGGCGTTCCTGCAATATAACCTGCTGCAGGACTACCATTAGTTACAACCCCAAGATCGAACCCCTTTGTTACGATTTCCTCCAATTGCACTTTGACCTTCTGAGGTGACTTCTCTACAAGCTGAATGCCCTTAGGTAGTTCTACAATTAAGGGCAGTTCTTGCAAGCCTGGTTTAGCACGGCTGAGATCAACCTTTACGACATAATCATTCTCCGAGTTGGTCGCAAGAAGAGAAATTCTCCCTTCTACGACTAGTCGTACAACAGTTGGCTCCATTGCCGTTAAGGCGAGCTTATCCGTATCTAGTCCTTCTGTTTGTATAACCGCTGCTTCGATAATTTTCGTGTCAGTGCTCGAAGTAACCTGCTGCGGGGCCGAATCTGGTTCAATATGAACAACCGCCCATAACAGTAGAGCGACAAATATCGATATAATTTTGAGAGCGGTAGGGTGACTTAGCCATTTATCCATCTTGGCCTCCTTTCCGCTTCCAGAACGAAGAAACCGTAGCACGCTCTTTACTGCGCCCAGTAGTCTTCGGTGTAAGCTCCTCGAACAGTTTTGAGATAAGTGATTCTTCATTAATGTCGCGAACGATCATCCCATTGAGCGACAATGACACTTGTCCCGTTTCCTCTGATACGACGACAGATATAGCATCACTTACTTCACTTACGCCAATCGCCGCGCGGTGACGTGTACCAAGCTCTTTGCTTATAAAAGGATTTTCTGATAGCGGTAAGTAACAGGCTGCCGCCATAATTTGATTGCCGCGAATAATAACCGCGCCATCATGCAGCGGCGTATTCGGCGAGAAAATGTTAATAAGCAGCTCTGATGTAATTTTCGACTCCATCTGGATGCCAGACTCAATTAATTCATTTACACCAGTAGTCCGCTCAAATACAATCAGCGCACCAATCTTGCGTTTAGCCATAAATTGAACAGCCTTAATGACACCATCAATTTGATCATTGACTACGTCCCGCTCCATCGAATATGACCTGGCAAACAGCTTGCCTCGGCCAAGCTGCTCCAGAGCCCGTCTTAGCTCTGGCTGGAAAATAATAAGTACGGATACAACTCCGAATGTAAACATTTGATTCATAAGCCATTTCAGCGTATACAAATTAAACCAGGTGCTGATTGCCCATGCCACAATAAGTACAAAGATCCCCTTCAACAGCTGCACAGCGCGAGTTCCGCGCACTAATAAAATCATTTTATAGATAATATAACTGACTATGCCTACATCAACGATGTCCTTAAACCAGTCATGCCACGTTAAATCTGAGAAATAACTCATATGCCAACCCCCAACAGCCGATCACCTTTGTTTATGTTGTATCGGATTTCAACCTTATTATTTTCTAGATATGGGATTGGAAATCCTTCATTTTGAAAATAAATTAAAAATATTATTGTGGTATTCTACTCTTTTATTAATATCTCTCAAAAAAAACGCCCCCCTTAATGGGAGGCCGCTTGTCTTAATTAGCTTTTCCGCCAAAAGTTTGAGTCACCTTATACCAGAACCAATCAAGCGCTTGATCAATTGTTCGGCTCTGTCCTGCAATATATCCAGTGGAAGCTAGATTTATGGATCCGTCGATAACTGTTACATTACCGTCTACTTCACCCATAACATTAGCAATACCATTCTCCACTGTCAAATTTCCAGTATAATGTGCACCTTCCGGCACGATAACGGTGTTACCTTCTATAATGATGTGCTGCAGGTCATCCCCCGCTACAATTAGCTTGGAATCCTCTTCCCACATCGTAAGGAAACTACCCAACATAACTAGCACAAATATTGCTGCCGCGGTAACTCCTGGGTAACGGTAAATAAACCGAACGAAATTGTTCCGCTGCTTTCTCTGAGGCTTCGGCAATTGCTGCATAATTCGCTCTGTTAACTGCTCAGATGCTTTCTTGTCATAATCCGCGGCAGGGTCAATCGCTGTTAAAGTGTGAAACGCTGCTGCGTCTGTCTTCTGTAGCTGATCTAACCGATTACGGCATGCAGGACAAGAAAGTAAATGAGATTTTAACGTAACGATATCTTCACGAGGCAGCTCGCCGTCTAAATAGTCATGCATCCATACGATGGCGACGTTGCAATTCATAGCAGCCATTCCTTTCCTTCAAATGCTGAGGCATAAGTTCTATGCTCGTTATAGGATACGTTATGAACGAAGGGATGTTTCACTTTTTTTAATTAATCAAAATATACTTTTTGGCCCATTCATATTTCCAGCTATAATTTGTGTTCAAGCTTCTTCCGCAAAAACTCTCGGCCTCGATGCACACGCGTCTTAATCGTCGTAACCGGCATGTCCAGCACATCACCAATTTCCTGTAATGACAGGTCTTGCATATAGCGAAGCGTCATCACCGACTTGTACTTAGGAGGAAGCGAGTTGATAGCTGTATGAATAATTTGCTGCGTATCCGACAATAACAGCTCCGTTTCTGGTGTGCGATTATCACTTGGAACCATTGAATAGCCATCAAGACCCTCATGCTCAGTAGACTCCGCATCTAGTGAATAACTAGGTTTCCGTTTACGCAATCGATCGATGCACAGGTTAGTAGCGATTCGATAAATCCATGTCGAAAATTTTAATGTATCATCATACCTATCTAAGTTTTTGTATACGCGAAGAAAGGTATCTTGAACGACATCCTCCGCCTCTTGGCGATTACTCAACATTCGATACGCCATATGAAAGAGCTTATCCTGATATAGGTCCACGAGCTCAGCAAATGCTTGCTGATCCCCCTTGAGCGCTAAACGCGCAAGGCGTGCCTCTAATACATTCACCTTGACTCCTCCAAACCTTCCATTCGTTCAGTTGAACGTCGTGCCAAGCAATGTACCTGTCATCACAATGACGATAGCGACTGCTTGCTGCCGCGTCGGCCATCTTTTCAGCCATAAACACTCTAATAAAATCGTAATCCACATGAACTGAAAAAGCAAGACTATCGAGAAAGAAGCATCCAACTTTTGTAATGATAAATTGTAGAATATAGTTGTCATACACAGGCTGAATATGCCGATTATCGCGAGCATCATCCATTTTCCATGTTGAATAAGCCAGCTTAATAATGGGTGACAGTATGCCATAGCTGGCCGCACCGATTAATACGATTAACACCGACATTAAATAAGTCGATGGCTGTTTCATTGCAGCAACCTCCAGAATGGTAAACCATTCTGACTATTATAAACTTTTGACGACAGCACGGCAATCGACTTAGGGCTAGGTAACGAGGCGACTTGCGACTAGTAGACGATAAAATCTTGTAGTTTCTGAAATGCAAAAAAAGGTCAGGAGGCGTTTTAGCTTCCAGACCTTTTTTCTGCTATACCTTTTCGCCTTGCTTTACAAACTATTTGTCTTCAAATCGTTCAATACTTCGTTAATAGTCGTAGTTGGGATGGCAAAGCCTATGCCCTGCGCTTCAGCATTTACAGCTGTGTTGATCCCTATTACTTCACCTTTTTCGTTTAACAACGGTCCGCCTGAGTTGCCCGGGTTAATCGATGCATCTGTTTGCAGTAAATGCTCATATTCATGCTTTCCATGCTCATCCTCTATAGTAATCGGACGTTCTTTGGCACTCAACACGCCCATTGTTAACGTTTGGTCAAAGCCATAAGGGTTTCCGATTGCGATGACCCAGTCTCCAATTTGTGTCTCTTCCGAGCTTCCGAGCTTAAGCGAATGAAAGGCTTTTCCGTCCGGACTCTCTACCTTCAATACAGCTAGGTCTAACTTATAGCTTGTTCCAAGCACTTTTGCTGTAAGCGGCTCATCATACCCCTGAACGGTTACCTTAACCTCTTTCGCATCAGCAACAACATGCTCATTGGTCAGAATATAGCCGTCCTCCTCGAAGAAGAAACCAGTTCCTGAGCCCTTCAGTTCAAGTGCTCCAGTGCCTTGCTCATCCGTTTGCTGTTGCTCTTGCTGCTGTTGCTGCTCATCTAAGTTTGAACCTCCGCCGCCAAAAAATTGACGGAATGCCGGATCATCGAACATGGATTGCGACCTATTCGGTTGTGTATAAGTTTCTATTTTCACTACGGCAGGGCTTGCCGCTTCATAGATGGACGCAATATCACTGCTTGTGTTTAATGATGCTGTTTTGAGTGCCGCATCTTGCTGCGGGGTAGAGCCAACTGCTGATCCACCCGAGCTCTGCGGCGTTTGATTCCCACCACTGAACATGTTGTTTTTATCTGCCATATAAGAGAATCCGCCAATGACGACAGCGCCTATTAAAAAGGAAGCGATCATCGTCTTTGCTGAGTTCCTGCTGCTGCGTTTCGATCTCACTCCTCCACTCATTGAAGGCTGCATCATATTCATATGCATGCCAAGCTCCTTTTCGTAGGATGATCTAAGCTCATATGTTGGTTTTTGTGACCCATACGTATAAGTAGAAAAAGTTGTTTCGTTATTTGAATGAGTAGTAGAAGTAAAAGGGTTCTTAGATTGTTCCGGACGGTTGTTCTCTTCGTTCATTATAATCATCCTTCCAAATGATAGTGTCTGTTTCCTATGTACCTATCATGACGGATGTACCTTAATCTAAACTTAAGAGGGTTTAAAAAGAGCATAAGAAAAATGAGCATTCGAGTATATACGGCTTACTCGCTTCTTACCCCCTTCTATCAACCGCTGTTCGCAAAAAAAACGCAAAAAACCAGCCTCGGTGAAATCACCAAGACTGGTCAAAATTCATTTCTATAAAGCTGTCGCAACAGCGATTAATAGTATTAATAATTAGCCTGTATTCCGAAGTCCTGCAGCAATTCCGTTGATGGTTAGAAGCACTTCACGTAGAAGTTCTTGATCATCTTCGTCGTTTGCACGCAAAGCGCGAAGCTCTGTTAGCAATTGCACTTGCAAGTAGCTAAGTGGGTCGACGTACGGATTACGTAAGCGAATCGATTCCTGAATAACAGGAACATTGTCCAAAATTTCAGTTTGGCCTGTAATGCTAAGAATCATCTCAGAAGTCAGCTTATACTCCTGCTCAATTTGCTCGAAAATACGGTCACGGATCGTTTTGTCCGTAATCATATCGGCATATTCTTTAGCAATGACCAAATCTGCTTTGGCTAGAGCCATTTGCAGGTTGTCGATTAGCGAACGGAAGAATGGGAATTGCTCATACATCGTCTTGAGCGTATCCAGCTTCACCTCGTCATCGCCAACATACTGCCGGAACGCAGTTCCTGCAGCATACCATGCTGGCAGCAGGTAACGGCTTTGGGTCCAAGCGAATACCCAAGGAATTGCACGTAAATCTTCAAAACGATCGCTGTTTTTACGTTTCGAAGGTCGTGAGCCAATGTTAAGCTCACCAACCTCAGGCAGCGGCGTAGATTCCTTGAAGTAAGTCAAGAAATCAGGATCACGGAAAATAAGGTCCTGATACTTCGTAAGTGCTGTTTCGGAAATCGAACGGGAAATTGCATCCCATTCCGCTTCAGCGGCATGCTCTTGCTCCGGATATTTTGCCAGACGGGCCGCAGTAATAAGCGCCCATGTCGCTTGATCCAAACTGCGATATGCAATACCTTGCATCGAGTAACGAGAGGAAAGAACCTCACCTTGCTCTGTAATCTTGATTCCTCCGCCAACTGTATGCGGCGGTTGTGCAAGAATACTGCGGTTAAGTGGCATTCCACCGCGGCCGAGAGCACCGCCACGACCGTGGAAGAATTTCAATTTCACATCATAATCGTTTCCAGTAGCTGTAATCTCATTAAGTGCTACACGTAGCTCCCAGTTCGCTGTAACCGCTCCGCCGTCCTTGTTGCTGTCTGAGTAGCCAAGCATAATTTCGTGCAGATTGCCTCTTGCTTCAACGGCTTGACGATAGATAGGCATATCAAACAGCTCTTTCATAATTTCAGGCGCAGCATGAAGATCATCAATCGTCTCAAATAAAGGGACAGATTGAAGAGTACATGTTACCGTACCGTCAGATTCCTTACGGAACAAGCCAACTTCTTTTGCGAATACCATAACTTCCAGCATGTCGCTTGCAGCCTCAGCCATACTGATTAGGTAGCTAGAGATACAGTTCACACCAAACTCTTGTTGGGCACGATAAATCGTATGGTACACATCCAAGCATTCACGAGTTGATTCGGAATAATCCAAATGACTCGAAGTAAGCGGACGTGGATCGTTTAATAAACGGTGAAGAAGATCTGATTTCTCATCTTCTGGAAGCGAGCTGTAGTCAGCAACTACATTCATCTTCGCCAAAATTTCAGTCATCGCGTTTTCATGCTCTTGGCTGTGCTGACGCACATCTAATGTCATGAGGTGGAAGCCGAATAGCTCAACCTGGCGTACAAGCTTTGCTACAATTGTATCAGCTACATAGTCCGCATAGTGATGACGCAAGCTCCGATCAATAATAAGCAAATCTTCGCGCAGCTCATCCGGATGGTTATAACGCATCGCTGCTGAGCCCTTCATCGAATCCTCACGTGTATTTGCCAGCTTCTCTAGCATGAAGCCAAGCTTTATACGGTAAGGCTCCTTCGTATTTCTCCAAAGCTCAACACATTTCAGCTCGACATGCTCACGGTCTTGAAGAATGGATTGTACCAATTCATCCGTTACCGTAACAAGATTCGTGCTGAAGCTTAGCAAATCAACCAGCTCATTAAGCTTTTCTTCGTATTTCTGAATAGCCAGCTGACGATGCATCGTTAGCGTCTCCCAGGTTACCTTAGAGGTCACGGACGGATTACCGTCACGATCGCCGCCAATCCAAGAGCCGAAGCGCAGGTAGTCAGGCACATGCCAATTTTCATCTTGATAATATTTGCCTAGGCAACGCTCAAGCTCTTCATAGACGCTTGGAAGCACCTCAAACAACGTTTCATCAAAATAGTATAAGCCGTTACGAACTTCATCGATTACGGTTGGTTTGCGATCACGAAGCTCATCGGTTTGCCACAAAATGAGAACCTCATTCATAAGCTTCTCACGCAGCTTCTCGCGCTCGCGATAAGTCAATGTCGGGTTGTCTAGCTCCATAACATCAACAGCAATACGTTTATGAATATCAAGCACCGCACGGCGCGTTGCTTCTGTAGGATGAGCAGTCATAACAAGTTCCAGAGAAATGTTACTCATAATGTCTTGAACGTCTTCAATAGAGATGTTGCGTTCCTTCAAATCCTGAATCGCACTCTCGATTGATCCCCGTTGAACAGCTTCGCCGGTCGAAACCTCATAGTCCCGCTTACGTCTAATCCGGTGATTCTGCTCAGCAATATTTACGAGTTGGAAATAAATTGCGAATGCCCGTATTACTTGATGACGTTTTTCTGGATCTAAGGAAGCGATGTTCGATTTAAAATGTTCAAAAAGCTCCGGCACGAATTCAGCGCGTAGTGCTTTACTTTGTTCGCGAATTTGCTCAACGATATCGAGCAGTTCACGCCCTCCTTGATGAACAAGCACTTCGCCGAGTATATTGCCTAGAAAGCGGACATCCCGGCGCAACAAATTATTTGCTTGCGGCCGATTTGCTGTCAAAGTCGTTGCAGATTGATCCGACATACTGTTCCTCCTAAAAATATTGCACATGCAAAACTTGATACCATAAGCATACACGTACGTTAAATTCGTATTTTTTCACTTCAACCATCATACTACAAAATGCTACAGGGTTGAAGCCCTGATACTGATCCTTGCAAAAACAAAAAATGATAATCCGAATTGGGTATCATTAGTTTCTTAGATGGTTTCTTAGATGATACTTAAAGATGAATTATCGATTGAGACTTACAAATAATTCGTTGATTGATACTGATAAATGAACTCTTGATGGATATTAATAAATAAACCTTTGTATTAGTAAACAAACCTTTGTAGATTTTAATAAACAAAAAAACTTATATATAAACAACAAAAAAGCTCTTGATTTCTCAAGAGCTTACGATTCATTAGTTGGAGCGGGTGATGGGAATCGAACCCACGCTATTAGCTTGGAAGGCTAAAGTTCTACCATTGAACTACACCCGCAGAAGAAATTATGGTCGGGACGACACGATTTGAACATGCGACCCCCTGGTCCCAAACCAGGTGCTCTACCAAGCTGAGCTACGTCCCGAGGTGCTAAATGAATCTTGATAAAGAGTGGATATGGCGCGCCCTAAGAGATTCGAACTCCTGGCCTTTTGATTCGTAGTCAAACGCTCTATCCAGCTGAGCTAAGGGCGCAACTTATGGAGCGGAAGACGGGAATCGAACCCGCGACCCTCGCCTTGGCAAGGCGATGCTCTACCGCTGAGCCACTTCCGCACGAATACTTCAGTTGCTTACTTCGTTTGTTTCGTTTGCGTCGCTTGTTGTTGCGGCGACAAGTAATAATATATCACCCTCAGAAACAAAATGCAACTACTTTTTTAAAAAAAGTTTAAATTATTTTATAGATGCTTCTTTTTCGTATATATTCTTATCGGAAACGGAGTATGTAGAAGAGCATAAACCCTGTAATCATAAGGGTTTTCAGCGATGTAGCGCCTGAACCGCCTCTTGTTGGTTATTTTACTAACTGAAAGGAATTACACGCAAATGTATGAGTCGACTAACTAACTTCGTTCTAATCACTAATGCATGAGTATCACATTTAATTGAATACTTTACTCACTATTGTCTGTGTAATGCTACTATTTTATAAGCTAAACAGATTTAATTGGTGTAATCCACCGATAATCCACTTAACCGTACAGCTTCACTTATTATTTCATGAGTTACTTCACTCACTTTGAAGCTTGGCATACTATGTTGTGGGTAACTTTACTGACTCTGGAGCTTTATTCGCTATTTACCCGATAACTGTACTCCTATAATCGCTATTTTGTGAATAACTTTATTGGCTCGTAGGGTTCATTCGCTACTGTGCAATAAATTTACGTAAGATGTAGGTTGATCACTTTATTGATTGTGAGTAATTGCAAGCCTTACCCACAACTGTGTAGGAAATGTTATTAACTTTCATGATACAAGCCCTTTTGTGAGAGTAATTTGAAAGTAATTTCGGAAACTGTAAGGATTCACTCACTATATATGTTAGTAACTTTAATCAAGATGAAGCATTACTCGCTAATTTGTGGGTAACCCCGATGACTGTACACCTTTATTCGCTATTTTGTGAGTAACTTTATTTACTCGTTGGCTGCACTCGCTATTATGCAAAAAAATTTCGTGCGATGTGGGTTAATAATTTTGTTAATTGCGAGTAATTCCAAGCCTTACCCACAATTGTGTAGGAAATGTTATTAACTTTTTTTGATTCACACCCTTTTGTGAGGGTAAATTCACTAACTGTGAAGCTTTACTCACTATCAAGACTGAACCTTTGAATCAAGTTAATAATTAGTGATGTAAATCTCATACCCCGTGAATAAAACTTCATGGCGAGTGAGATTTACTTCACTCTTTATCAGAAGCGCATGCTGTCCAGCTTTTTTTATGAGGTTTACTTCATACTTTAGTGAGTTTGCCTCATTGTTTCGCAACTATTCAGTTGCAACAACTCTAGAGTATATAAAGTACAGAGCTTTGTACTTTATATGTATACCCGCAGCATCTATCAGGACCGATTCATATGCGGATATGCAGGACAGGCTTAGTGATCACGATGCGTTCGTGGATATATGGGACAAGCTTTAGTGATCATGATACTTTCGTGGATATATGAGACAAGCTTAGTGATCACGATGCGTTCGTGGATATATGGGACAAGCTTTAGTGATCATGATACTTTCGTGGATATATGAGACAAGCTTAGTGATCATGATACTTTCGTGGATATATGAGACAAGCTCAGTGATCATGATACTTTCGTGGATATATGAGACAAGCTTAGTGATCACGATGCGTTCGTGGATATATTGGGCAGGCTTAATGAGCACGTTACGATCGCGTAGTAAATATGGGGCAGACATAGGGATCACGATACGTTCGCGTAGTAAAATATCAATGTGTGTGCGACTTTGGGTAGCGAGAAAAAAAACAAGAGTCCGTGCTCCTCTCAGGGAACACGGACTCTTGTTTTTCAAATGCAAATTTTACGCGCCCGCTGCAGCTGCGAAAGACTCTTCTCGATGTGAAGAGCTATTCTCAATCTCTACTTTTTCAGAAGCCTGCTCACCAGCAAGTGCATACGGCAAGCAAAGAGGAACGCCTGTACGAGGATCTGGTACGATGTCCGCTTCAATATTAAATACTTCGCGCATTATATCTGGCGTGATTACTTCAACTGGAGTGCCTTCTCCGGCCACTACGCCCGACTTTATTGCGATCATATGGTGAGCATAACGCGATGCATGGTTCAAATCGTGTACAACCATCACAATGGTTCGATTATTGGACGTGTTAAGCTTCTGCAGTAATTGAAGAACCTCCAGCTGATGTGCCATATCCAAGAAGGTCGTTGGTTCGTCAAGGAACAATATACTTGTTTCTTGGGCCAGTGCCATAGCTATCCATGCACGCTGACGTTGTCCTCCTGACAAGTTGTCAACTGGACGATCAGCAAACTCAATCATCCCTGTCGCTTCAATCGCCCACTGCACAATACTGCGGTCTTCTTTATTCATCGAACCAAATCCCTTCTGATAAGGGAAACGTCCATATGAAACAAGCTCAGCAACGGTAAGTCCGTCTGGTGCAGTCGGATTTTGCGGCAAAATAGCCAGCTGCTTCGCTACTTCCTTTGTAGATTGCTTATGTATAGACCTCCCGTCCAGGAGAACACTGCCTCGGGACGGATTCATCAGACGAGCCATCGTCTTCAAAATCGTTGACTTTCCTGAGCCATTTGCTCCTACAAGCGCTGTAATCTTACCTTCAGGAATTGCGATGTTCAGGTCTTGCACGATTAAGTGGTCATCATACCCGATATCGAGATGCGAGGTTGTTAGTCGAATCATTTGACATGCACGCTCCTTCCACTTCAATTAAACAAACTTTTATTTATAGTTTAAAAATGATAGCAGTAGATCATTCATAATATGAGAACAATTATCAATACAAAATAATGATAATTGTTCTCATATTAATTGTCAATCAGTTATATACGGTGCCCATAAAATATAGTGCGCCTAAATACAAGAGCGAGCGACGGTCGCCTTCCTTTACGGTAGAAACACTCTTTTCACGGAGTCAGATACACGCTTTTCAAAGTGTGTACTTTCGTATGTGCTTATGTATCAAAAAAGACCACCTGTCAGGTGATCTTTTCTAATTTACTTTGATGTGATGCCTAAGCTATAACTATTACCATTTTAGTTTTGTACCGAATACTAAAGCATTGCTTATATTTCTTCCAGGAACGGTTGCATATTTGCCCAGTGCATACATACCTGATGAAGCGCCACCGTCCATATTCATCGCTTGCTGTGCCCCAAGACTAAGCAATATTTGTCCCCATTGCTTCGCTGTAGCGCCTGTTACAGTAGCTAGCATGACGGTCCCATCCTTTTTGACGAGTATACCGCTTCGAGCTGCCGCATTTGATAAAATTTTGACACTGGTGAAGCCTTCGCTCACTGGATCAACGGCCAGCTTGCCATCCTTTACAAGTCTTGGCCCTGCTCCAATTGCAGTATGGACACGGCTCCAGTTAATAGGTTTGCCCGCTTGGTTTGTCATTGATATTTTATAATCAACCTTAGTACCTACCTTAAAACGATTAGCGAGCTGCTTCTCCTCGGCGCCTGTGTATACTAGGACATAGCCGTCTGCCGGAATGTCGGCATTCGTGTTTTTGCTAACTTTAGTGACAACGCCATTACGAACAGTGATAGATGAGCCATAGGCAAAGCCTATCTTTTTGCCGCGCTTTGGTGTAAACATAATGGCAGAGGATGCACCAACCGCAGGGGTCCGGTTTACAAAATAGGCATACCAGTTGTTCGGATACTTGTCTATACCGTCTGTGCCTCCAACTATTTTCAAACGTAAATGATCCATTAGCACGGTGCCATCCCAAGTAAAGCCTATAGTTGTCCCGGTATTTCCGATATGCTCGAGGTTGCCATCTACGATAACGTGGCCGTAAGGCTCTGGTATTCCGCCATAGGCTTCGAAATATGAACCATTAATCGCGGCATCGGCGTTGTATGCCTTGGCCATATCCTGGAGCGGCTGTACAACTCCAACCTTGCGGCTTGCAAGAGCTGTGGTCATAGGCATGCCTTTTGGAATCGTAACGGTTTGAACAGAATACGATTTGCCCGAGACAGTAACCTTCTTCGTTTCTCTTTTTACTTTCAGGTTGGATACATGTTCCGAAACCTGTACAGGCAGCTTCAGCTCGCCCTTATAACCCGGAGAATTAACGGTAATAATTAAGTTCGCCTTACCTGTAGCGATCGGGGTTATAATATTTTTGTCGCTGATGCGAACGATTGCTGCGTTGTCTGAGCGGACGCTGAAAGCGACTGGAACGGAAAGCTTCAGCTTGTCCGTGAGCAGGAGCCGTGTATGCATCGGCAGCTTTATTCCAGCCGATGCATATGTTATCGCTACGGGGCGGAATGGCCCCGCAGCGATCAGCTTGTCGGCGGACGCGTAAGCAATCCGTCCACCGCTCAGCGGCAGAACGCCGCTCGCGGGAACCGCGGCGTTGCCGCGATAGGTGTACACAATCGACCCGGCAGAGCCGTCGATTGCGTACACCGCGCCTGACCGCGCGCCGGCCAGCACTAGGCCGGCGGCGCGGTCAGGCGCCAGCGCTGCGGGGCCGAAGCCGGCCGCCCCGCTTGCGCTGATGCGCCATAGTTCCGCCCCGTCAGACGGGCGGAACGCAGCAATGCCGTTGCCGCCAAGCTCTGCGGCAACGACAGCGCCAGCGCCAGCGTCCCTGGGCATAAGCACCGGGGACGTCCAACCCCCTGCGGGCGCTGCACCAAGCTCGCGTATGAAGCGGACTTTACCGTCCGCCTCATACGCCGCTATCGCTTTGCCCGCAAGCAGCACCACGCCGCCGCTCACATCGGCGACCAGCTTCGCCATATGCAGCGGCTGTTCAAGCGCCGCCTGCCAAACAATCGCGCTGCCTTGCACCGCATACAGCGTACCGTTGCTCCCAAGCGCGTATACTCCGCTCTTCCCCGCTGCCAGTTCCTTTACCGTCACGCCCACCGGCAGGAGCGCCATCTGCTTCTGCCCATCCTTATCCAGCGATAATATACCATGCTGATAAGTGAAATAAGGCAAACCCTCTCCATCGGTAACCATAGCCGATGGCTGCAAGTCTTCCTTCTTGCCTTGAAAGTAGAAAATTCCTACTTGTTTCCCGCTACCATCACCATCGTATTGATAAAGCCTGGCCCCTTTACCAGCAAACCAAACCTTATCGTTCTCATTAGCAGCCGGAGCAGATAAGGGACTATATGTATTTACACTCTTCAATTCTTTACCGTTACTATCCAAAACCGTAACCCAGCCATTTGCCGTTACCGTGAATAGTTTATTGCCTTTCATGGCTAATGCAGGATATACAGTTCCTTTTCCATTAAAGCGCCAGTACTCAACTTCGGTCTTACTGATCTGTTTAGTATTAGTATTTGTATTGGCATTTGTTTCAGAAGTTGCTTTTGTATCCGTTGTTGGATTCGATGTTGGGATGGTTGTTGTACTTGTATTAGTATTTGCTGTTGGATTCTTATTCTCTGAGGTTTCATTCTTTGATGTTTCATTCTTTGATGTAGCATACTTTAATGTTTCATTCTTTAATGTTTCATTCTTTAATTTTTCATTCTTTAATGTTTCTTTCTTCAATATTTCATTCTTTAAAAATCCATCCTTAGATGCTGCATCCTTTGAGCTTTCAGTCATCGGACCTTGCCCCTTAAGACTTTCATCAGTTACATTTATAGTACCATTTGCAGCACCCGCTGCTTCAACATAAGGTTTTAAGGATTCATATTGTCCGCTCCCCGAATACCCAAAGCTAATTGCTGCTGCTAGCATAATACCTACTGATCTTTTGACCCACTTTTTCTGTATCAGGTTCATTGTACCTATTCTCCTTCTTCTCCAGCTAATCCATATAGTCCCAAATAACTATATCGACATTAGCATTATAAAAGTGAAGGAGCTCGCTAACATCTTTTACATATAACATAATAAAGCTTTAACTATTTATATCTTCAATGTTCCTTCAAATATTTAAGTCTATAAACAGCAAAAAACCCTTGTTCGCCAAGGGTTTCTTCATAATATGGTGCGCGTGGAGGGACTTGAACCCCCACGTCGTGAAACGCCAGATCCTAAGTCTGGTGCGTCTGCCAATTCCGCCACACGCGCGTAGTTAATGCTTCTTGCCTATTTGATTCATATGTAGGAATCTCACCTACGACATTTGTTCGACCAAATGTCTATTAATACTTTAACTCATAACGTCTCAAATTGCAAGAGGTTTTTTTGAAAAAGTATGGTGCGCGTGGAGGGACTTGAACCCCCACGTCGTGAAACGCCAGATCCTAAGTCTGGTGCGTCTGCCAATTCCGCCACACGCGCATAGTTAATGCTAGATAAAAAATGGTGAGTCATGTAGGATTCGAACCTACGACACCCTGATTAAAAGTCAGGTGCTCTACCAACTGAGCTAATGACTCAAATTATAAATGGCTGGGGATTCAGGGATCGAACCTGAGAATGACGGAGTCAAAGTCCGTTGCCTTACCGCTTGGCTAATCCCCAGCAGCGATATGGTGGAGGCTGACGGGATCGAACCGCCGACCCTCTGCTTGTAAGGCAGATGCTCTCCCAGCTGAGCTAAGCCTCCGAGAAAAATGACATCCCTTTAAATAAGGGAAATGGTGACCCGTAGGGGACTCGAACCCCTGTTACCTCCGTGAAAGGGAGGTGTCTTAACCACTTGACCAACGGGCCATGCAATAACTAAAGCTTGTACTATCCAAGAAAATGATCTGGAGCTCTCAACCGGATTCGAACCGGTGACCTCATCCTTACCATGGATGCACTCTACCTACTGAGCTATGAGAGCATAATGGCTCCCCGAACAGGACTCGAACCTGTGACAACTCGATTAACAGTCGAGTGCTCTACCAACTGAGCTATCAGGGAACATTGCATATTTGCGTTGAATGTCTCCAAGAGCTTCAACTGCAAAAGAGGCACGGTTGAAAACCAAGGCATTGCGCCTTGAAAACTGGATACGAAAGTTGTCTTACTGAACCTTAGCTGTTTGTTTGCCGGATGTATGGGTCCATGCAAACCTTATTTTAGGATAAGCCCTCGACCGATTAGTATTCGTCAGCTCCACGCATTGCTGCGCTTCCACCCCGAACCTATCAACCTCGTCGTCTTCAAGGGGTCTTACATACTGGGAAATCTCATCTTGAGGGGGGCTTCACGCTTAGATGCTTTCAGCGCTTATCCCGTCCGTACTTGG
>NZ_JBFUHJ010000021.1:0-39749 GCF_056402455.1 Paenibacillus sp. P4_A7
GAGCCCCGTTGGCTGGGCTGGGCGGGAAATAAGATCAGTGGAATGTTCAGGATTGAAAAATTGAACATCAGCGTCTATTATCAATATTTAATTACTTATATGGTTATCATGATGATACCTGTCTTGCTGGCACTGGTGGTGTTCGACCAGGCAACAAAGCGGCTCAACTCAGAAATAGATGCTTCATATACCTATAAGCTGGAGAAAATAGCTAATGATTTGGATCAGCAATGGAAGCATATGATGAAGATGTCCTTCGAAATTGCCGGTAACAACAAGCTGGCCCCCTACCAATTAAAGGAAAACGCTTACAAACAAGTGGAAGCGGCGCAGGAAATGCGTAAATATAAAAGTCAACTTTTGCTTGCCGATGAGATTATTTATGCGATAAAAGACAGTTCAGAGATATATAATGCGCACGGCAAATACTATGAGGATGTGTATTTCAAGCACATCCTTCAACTGGAGCCTGACCATGAGGTCTTGACCGGTTTGTTGCAGCACAAGGAGCCTTTGGTAAACTCTTATTCGGTTGATAATCTTGCTAAAGGTGCTTCACAATTGACGATGGTATTTTCCTTCCCGATCTCGTCTTACAATACTTCAACAAAAACGGGAACGGTTGCTTTTTTTATTTCTGAAAAAGCTTTTATGGAGCGGATTAAAAATATAGTCGGCGAAATTGACGGAATTGCGATTCGGGATAAAAATCAGCAATGGCTCGCCAAGTGGGGTTCGGCTAAGGAAGCCGACAGCCGCTCCAAAGTATTCGAAACGGTCGCTGGAGAAACTGGGTTTCAGTTGTTAATGTATCCTGCTCATAACGATTACGCCTCGAATGTAACCAGTTTCAAGAAAATAGTGATTGTTTTGCTTTCGATTTCGTTGATCGTCTGCCTGACTATTGCGATTTTCTTCGCAGCCTTTGTATTTATACCGGTCAGAAAAATGGAACTGCTGGCAAATAAAATTACAGTTCGAACTGATAAACAGCCTTGGAAAAATGAATTCAGCAATATTCATGCAGCGATGATGAGTACCATCGCCAACCAGCATTCATTAAGCGCCGAAATCAAAGAGCAGAAAAACCGGGTGAAGCACTATGTGCTCACAAATTTGTTGTACAGAAACATTACTCCTGATCTTCTGAAGCATGGGAGTGAAGCGGGAATAAGGTTGAATTGCTCATCTTTCTGTGTCTTTATTATTTCTCGCGAGAACGATGATTCTTGGCACGGGATGGACAAAGAGCATCTAATTCAGGAACTCGAACTGGAGCATCCTTCTGCCACGATATATGGCGTGGATCTGCTGCATCAACATTATGTAGCAGCCGTATGTTGCCTAAGGTTGCCGGACGGTGACAAGCAACTTGATCTTGACTGTTTAGCGAACTTGATGATTGATCGCTGCCGCAAGGCAGGTATTCTCATAAGGATCGGAATCGGATCAAGTGTGTTGGATTTGAAGGATATGAACACGTCAATGCTGGAAGCGTTGTCAGCAGTTGAACGTAATGATGAGAGTAAGCAAACCATCATTCATTTTGAGAAGGGAGAGCATTCCGAAGCATACTTGTGGCATCCTACACAGGCTTATATGCGTTTAATTCAGTCAATTAAGCTTGGCGATGAAGTATTGGCGAGCGAGCAGATGCATCATGTCAGGGACTCAATTCGGGAGCAATCCGACTCCTGGATGATGGAAAAGTTAAATTGCCTGGATTTCGTGCGTACTTTATTAAAACAGTTGAATGAGCTTGACCAAAGCATGAAGCATCATGAGATATTGTCTGTTATGTTGTACGGAGAACCCCATGAAATATTCCAGATGGCCGAGAAGATGGTTTGTACAGTATGCCGTTCGATACATGCCCACAAAGAAGCAACGATGAATCAACTTTCGGCTGATATGGTGCAATATGTGCATGACAATGTTCTGGATCCTGGATTTGGACTTGACAGCTTAGCGCAAAAATTTCAGCTCTCGCTGCCCGCAGCCAGCAAGTTATTCAAAGAACAATGTGGCAATGGGTTTAAAGAGTATGTCACCAGGCTGCGTATTGAACATGCGAAGCGGATACTGAATGAAGGGGAGCATTCCATAGCGGATGTATGCGAGAAAATAGGATATATGAATGTGTCTCATTTTATTCAAATTTTCAAAAAAGCAACAGGTCTTACTCCTGCCCAATACAAGGAACAATACGACCGCTCTTTTGACATGCCAATGCTCGCCTCAGAAAAATAATTGAACGACGGAATGGACAGTTTCAAGCAATACCCGCCAGACTCTCGCTACTTCCTGGATGGATATCCGGCAAGTGTCGAGAGTTTTTTAACGCTTAGGAAATTATTAAAACTATAGTATAAGCCGTTTTTTTGCTGCGGCAAAAAAACAACATGAGAAAAAAAACGAGATATATACAGTTATCAAGACGATCCGTATGATATGAACCATACCAGCTATCTTGTGCGAATGGGGGATGAAATTTGGGAAGCAAGAGGATAAGAAATGTTTTGCAAGATTATCAGCTATATTTGCTTATATTGCCGGCGGTGGCATATATCATTCTATTTCATTATGTACCGTTGTATGGAGTGTTAATCGCATTCAAAGAGTACAGGTTTTCTTTAGGGATATTGGAGAGTCCGTGGGTAGGTTTTCACCATTTCGAAAGATTTCTCAATATCACCAATTTTAATGCGATCATGTTGAATACGATTGGTATCAGTGTCTATCAGCTGGTTGTTGGTTTTCCGATACCCATTCTGCTGGCAATTTCAATCAATGAATTGATCGGGAGAAAGTTTAAAAAAGTGATACAGATGGTTACTTACATGCCGCATTTCATTTCCACCGTTGTTATTGCCGGTATGATCGTCTTGTTTCTAGACCAGGATCGAGGACTTATTAATCAATTAATTGCGTTTTTGGGTGGACCGCGGATTAGCTACATGACAGAGCCGGGATGGTTCAAAACGATTTTTGTTATGTCAGGAGTTTGGCAACATGCCGGGTTTGGCACGATCATATATTTGGCGGCGCTTGCAGGAGTTGATCCGCAATCGATAGAGGCTGCCAAGATCGATGGAGCTAGCCGATTGCAAAAAATAATTCATGTCGATCTGCAGGCGATTACCCCTGTTATCGTCATCTTGTTAATATTGGATACGGGTTCGCTATTGTCTGTAGGGTTTGAGAAGGTGTTGCTGCTGCAAAACCAATTGAACATGGCGGCATCGGATGTTATTCAGACTTATGTATATCGAACGGGGTTAGTTGGTGGCCAGTTCAGTTTCTCAGCAGCGGTTGGATTATTCAATTCCGTCATCAATTTCATTTTATTAATCGTTGCCAATCGAATTTCCCGGAATGTAAGTGAAACTAGCCTGTGGTAATGAAAAGAAAGAAGGGTCTGGCATGCTGCGTTCACGTAATGACAAAATTTTTGATGCAATCAACATTTTTCTTCTTTCAGTTATTTTAGTGATCGTGCTTTATCCGTTGTATTTCACAGTAATTGCATCATTCAGCAACCCTTACAATGTATCTCGCGGCCAGGTAATATTTTTCCCGCAGGAGTTCACTCTCGATGCTTACAAGAATGTATTTGCTAATGCAATTATCTGGATTGGCTATCGTAATACAATCTTTTACACAATAGCTGGTGTTTTGATTAATTTGTCAGTTACCATTCCTTGTGCTTTTGCCTTGTCTCGCAGGAGATTGGCAGGGAAAAAAGCAATTATACTCTTATTTGTATTCACTACGTTTTTCAGCGGAGGACTTATTCCTAACTATTTGTTGATCAAGCAGCTTGGGTTATTGGATACGGTATGGGTGATGCTGTTGCCATCGGCAATGTCTGTCTTCAATTTGATCATTACCAGAACTTTTTATCAAATCAATATTCCAGAGGAATTATATGAAGCGGCGAAAATAGACGGTAGCTCGGATTTCGGGATGTTCCTTCGGATTGCCTTGCCACTGTCGAAGCCAATTATTGCTGTAATGGCGCTGTATTATGGCGTTGGTCACTGGAATCAATTTTTTGCGGCATTGATTTATTTGACAGACAGCAACTTATACCCGTTGCAACTGGTTTTGCGCAATATTTTGTTGATGAATGAAATGATGAGTATGGAGAATATGACCTTTCTTACAGATGAGGAGATGGCTCATATTGCAAAACAGGCACTAATGGCAGAATCAATGAAGTATGCTTTAATATTTATTGCGAGTTTGCCTGTGCTGGTCATATATCCGTTCGTACAAAAGCATTTTGTAAAAGGGGCATTGATCGGCTCCCTAAAAGGGTAGACGTGATCAATAGATATTAAATTAAGAAAGGGTGTATTAAACATGAAACGCAAGATAAGCCTGATCGTTTTATCCGTGTTTATTGTATTAATGGCGGCGGCATGTGCAGGGAAGGAGAATGCCTCGCCAAAAGAGACAACTGGATCACCAGAACAGACAAACGCGGGAGAAAAGAAGGGAACAGAGGAAGCAGACGGAGAAAGCAGTTATCTAAATTTGGATTCAGATTTGCCGATTGTCAATGAGCAGATTACGCTCAAAGTTCATGTGGTGGAGAATACCGCAATGCCGGGATATGTAGAGGATAAGTGGTTCTGGAAGTGGGCCGAGGAGCGCACCAATATTAAATTTGATGTGACGGTCACAGACGTAGCAGCATGGCCCGAAAGAATAAATTTATTATTTGCTTCAGGTGATCTGCCGGACATTTTCCTGAATAATAATTTCAGCAACAGCCAAATTACTCGTTTTGGACAGTCAGAGAAGATGTTTATGCCGCTCAATGACTTGATAGAGGAGTATGCGTCGAATATCTCGCAAGTATTCAGTGAAAGTGCGGAGAGTAGGGCGATTGTTACCAGTCCGGACGGCAATATCTACACGTTGCCAAGTCTGCACCAGCTCTCATACCCGATCACTTATGAGCAACGCGGATTTGTCAACCAAAAGTGGTTGGACAATTTGAATTTGCAGCAGCCTACTAATTTGGATGAGTTTTATGATGTGCTGAAGGCTTTCAAGGAACAAGATCCTAACCAAAATGGACTGCAAGATGAAATTCCATTTACAGGTGCGTGGGGAACTGGCATGGCGGAAAGAACTTTTTTCTTGACGGCGTTCGGATTGAACGCAAGTAATAATCCTTCTATTTATGTTGAAGATGGGACAGTCAAGCTGGCGGAGGCTGAACCGGTGTACGAGCAATACTTGCAATATGTCAATAAACTGTACAGCGAAGAATTGCTGGACAAAAATATATTTACACAAACACAAGTGCAGCAAGACTCCATTAGTTCTCAGGATTTAGCGGGTTATCATTTCAACGGAGCGCCTCATGTCACGACACCGAATTGGAAGGATTACGCTTCTGTTAAACCGCTTGTCAGCCAGTGGAATAGCAAGCCGACTTGGCCAGACAGGCAAGGAAATGTCGCAGGGAAATTTGCTATCAGCAAAGACAGCAAGTATTCGAAAGCAGCTATCCGATTTGCAGATCTGTTTTTCACGAAGAAATATGCATATAACTTATGGGGCGGACCGATGGTAGGGTCAGAGGACACGCTGGATTATCCTTATGCAGGCTGGGTGATCGATGAAAAAGGAGCGAACCTTTTTCCAAATATGGCTCCGGGAACCAGCTCTGTATGGGATATGATCAATCATTTGATTCCGATTAATGGGAATCCTCTTGGCCTTACCTTGTCAACGGATGATTTGTCCGAGATGGCCGGCAAAAAACTTTCTGCTTCTGAGCCTGATGTTTTCTGGCAAAATAGTTATGAAGAAATTGTAGCACCATATTTGCAATTACAGTTTCCTAATTTGTATATGACTGATGAGCAAGAAAAGCGAATTGCGGAACTGAAGACCGGCATCGAAGATTTTACAAAAACAATGGAAGCGAAATTCATTATAGGAGCCGAGCCTCTATCGGAAGTTCCAGCTTATTTTGAAGAACTGAAGCGACTTGGAGTGGAAGAATTCATAGCCATTTATCAGGAAGCCTATGATGCGTATATCAATTCATTGCAATAATCTTTTTCCGGTAAGGCAGAAAGAACGCACTGGAATACAAAAAGGGGCTGTCTAATAAGTCCCCAAAATAAAAAGTTGGTCGGAAAAACGTCATGTTTTCCGTCCAACTTTTTTTGTTCTGTCGCTTTTGCCGGAAAGTAGCGTGGCGGATGCCCGCCACCTTCAGTAGATTGTGGGCCAAGGCCACAATTCCAAACTCGGTGTGGACCTTCTCTAGCCCTCGCAAGGAGAACCGGCGGAACGACCGATTGCCCTTGATGTGACCAAATACGCTTTCTACCTCGACTTTACGTCGAGCATAGATAGCAGATTTCTCGTCATCCTCAAGGGCTTGTTTGGCCTTTGCCTTTAACTCTTCCCAGATCGTATTCCAGTGTACCTGGCGGTTTCCCTTTGCCTTGGTACAGCTTGCCTTGAATGGGCAATCACTGCAATCTTCACATTCATAAATCTTGAAGCTTTGCTCTAGGCCAGAAGCCTTTTTTTTCGTCTGGTAATTCTTAAAGCGAACGTAGCGGCCATTGGGGCAAACAAAACGGTCGTCTCGCTCTTCATACGTCCAGTTTGAAGCATGCTGAATGTCATTTTTGTATCGCCTGGTTTTCTCTTTCATATAGCTGCCGTAAGGAATGAGAAAATCAAAACGCGGCTCTTTTTCTTCGCCCACCGCATACAAATAGTTCTCTTCGCTGCCATAACCCGCATCGGCAATCACCGTTTTCGGCATGGGCAAAGAAGACGCGACTAATCGCTCCATGTGTGGCATAAAGCAACGTGTATCGGTAGGTCGCAGATGAAGGCTGTAAAACAAAATGAATTGGTTTTCCGTCGCCATTTGCACATTATAGCCCGGCTTCAATTGGCCGTTCTTCATGTGGTCTTCCTTCATCCGCATAAAGGTGGCGTCCGGGTCCGTTTTGGAATAGCTGTTGCGATCGCCAAAGCAGGCTTTCTGCTGCTCATACTTGGTGAATCGGGGAAGAAAATCCTCCCGAATTTGTTTCAGCGGCTGTTTTAAGGCTCTACGCTGTTTGCGTAAGTCTTTCCGCTCTTCACTGTCGTTTGCCCCTGCAATTTGTTCCGTCAATCGCTCCACCTTTTCCGCCAGCACAACTGCTGCTGTTTTGAGCTTAGCAGGAAGTTCGACAGGGTCTGCTGCCGCGTATTCGCCAGCTTCATGTTGCGTGAGCGTATGAATATGCGCAAGGGTCGCCTGTACCTTTTCCTTGAGCTTCTCTTCGAAGCGCAGCGTCGATTTCTTCCACACAAACGAATACTTGTTAGCATCAGCTTCGATCTTCGTGCCGTCTAAAAAGTAGCTCTCCATCKTGATGTAGTTGTCCGCTATGAGCTTGTGGATCATCGTTTCAAACAGCTCGTTCATGAACGTTTTCATGCGCACACCACGAAAGTCATTCAGGGTGCGGAAGTCGGGCTGTTGCATCGATGCCAGTCACATGGCCGGGATGTTTTCTTGCAGTAGCTTTTCGATGCCGCGACAGGAATAAACTTTTTGTGAGTAGCCGTACAGCATGACTTTGAGCATCATTTTGGGATGGTAGGCACTTCGGCCTCCTCCTGTATAGTGAGCAAACAACTGCTCATCCGGGATGGCTTCAATCATCTCATCAATCACGCGGGCTACGTGATGGGTGGGAATATACATCTCCAGATCCAGAATCATCTGAGCCTGCTTGTTGTCATAGTCTTTAAAGGTAGGTGCAAGGGTTCTTTTGGAAACGATCTTTTCTTCCAAATCCCCTGGAGGAAGGGTCAGCCCCGTGGTATACTCTTCTATAGTAGTCATTTGATTACGCATAAAAACCGTCCTTTTGTAGAGTGTTGGTGTGGTAACTTCCATTCTACAGGAAAAGACGGTTTTTTTGTGCCTTATTTTAACATTTAACAAAAACGGGACGTCCAGCGGTCGGTTTTCACTGACTTTCTGGACAGCCCCTTTTTAATCATGCACAGGTGGGTATGTTTTAATCTAATTCTTGATCTAAAAGAGGTTTTACTAAACGACGTACTTCATCTGTAGATGTGGTATCCATTAATTGGTTTCTTAGTTCGCCTGCGCCTCTAAATCCACGAACAAAGATTTTGAAAAAGCGAAGAAGTGGTTTAAATGGACGTGGCTGGGTTTCTTTTGAATATTTATCGTGAAGATCCAACTGTAAAAGAAGTAAATTGAGAAATTCCTTCGCGCTATGTTCTTTAGGTTCTTTTTCAAAAGCAAATGGATTGGTGAAAATGCCGCGGCCAATCATGACTCCATCAATGCCGTATTGTTCTACTAATTTTAAACCTGTTGCGCGGTCAGGAATGTCTCCATTAATAGTTAACAACGTATTTGGAGCAATTTCATCGCGTAATTTTTTTATTTCAGGGATTAATTCCCAGTGTGCGTCTACTTTACTCATCTCATCTTTTGTACGAAGGTGAATGGAAAGATTCGCAATATCTTGTTTCAATATATGTCCTAACCAATCGCGCCACTCGTCAATATCATGGTAACCCAATCTTGTTTTAACACTAACCGGCAATCCACCTGCTTTTGCTGCTTGAATAATTTCTGCTGCAACTTCAGGATGTTGTATTAATCCAGCACCTTTTCCATTGGATGCGACGTTTTGTACTGGGCATCCCATGTTTAAATCGATACMACGAAAACCAAGCTTCTTCATATCAATACTCATCTGTTCAAAAAATGCAGGTTTATTGCCCCAAATATGAGCGACAATCGGTTGCTCATCTTCTGTGAACATTAATCGACTACGTACACTGTCTTTTCCTACAGGGTGACAATAACTTTCTGTATTTGTGAATTCCGTGAAAAATACGTCAGGTTTTGCAGCTTCACTAATGACGTGACGAAATACAACATCTGTGACATCTTCCATTGGTGCTAATATAAAAAACGGCTTTGGTAAATCAAGCCAAAAATTTTGTTCGTTACTCATATTATCTCCTTCTGTTGCAACATATAAAAACGATATAAGCTGTAGCAAAGTCCTTTACCCATCATACATAGTATCATTTTTTTTCGTTTGAAGCACAGAATCAATTGTGTGAGCGACAGACATATTTTTGGTGTCTGTCACCCATCACACATCCAACTTGATGTTGTTGAATTTGTATGAAGTGCATGTTCATTCTGCCCCATTCTCGTTATAATGATAAGGTATGTCTGTTTTGAAGAGGTACAGAAGCATTGTGGGAATAATCCTTCAATACATGAATGGACTGTTGAAAAGGGAATCATTTCTTGACTAATATAAAAGAACAAACGCTCGTTGCGGAAATTGACCATTTAGATGAAAAAGGTAATGGAATAGTTGTGATTTGGCGTGAGAGTGATATAGGTTCCAATCCTAGAAAGTTGAAGCTAACGATTCCGCAGACACTCATAGGGGAGTCAGTGCAGATCGTCGTCGATGATCCCGATAAGAAACGAAAAAAAGTAATGCCTGTAGAGATTCTAGCTGCAAGCCACGAACGGACGGATGCGCCTTGTCCTCATTTTGAGCTTTGCGGAGGTTGTGTATGGCAACACTGGACGTATGAAGGTCAATTGAAGCATAAGACTACGTATGTGAAGAACGCATTGAAACGTGAAGGATTAGATTCTAAACTGGTACTGGATACGATCGGAATGGACGAACCTTCGCATTACCGTAATAAGATGGAGTTCACGTTTCCCCTGAGGGGGATATTGGAATGCATGAATAAGGGGATTTTCGTAAGATCATCCCATTGGAAACGTGTCTGATTGCAGGCCGGAATATGGTAGATGGCATGTTGGAAGTCAGGAATGGGTAAAAGAGTTCGGCCTTAAAGACTATGACAAAGATGCACATGATGGGCTTCTTCGTCATTTGATGGTGCGGGAATCGTTTGCGACCGGCGAAATGATGTTGGCATTGTTTGCTACGAAAACGCCTGACGGTGAATTGGCAGGAATCGAGATTGTCGAGACATCGATTGAATCCGCAAAACGGAATGCCATCGATAATGATTTGCATAACACGACATTCCTTGCCCGTGATGCACGCAGTGGACTAGATGAGATTCATGATCATTTAGGATTCGCAGATATTCTGTTGATAGACCCACCACGTAGCGGAGTTGGCGGAAAAGTGATGYGCCGCATTGGACGCTCTAAACCAAAACGGATCGTCTATGTATCATGCAATCCTGACACATTCTCAACGGATGTAACTGAATTGCTACCATTCGGGGCTACACGCTTCAAACCCTGCAACCTGTCGACCTGTTCCCGCATACCGTGCATGTTGAGTGTGTGGCTTGGTTGGAACTGGAAATGTAGATCTACAATACAGTCTTTTGAATAACTTGAGTTGCTCAAACTCTAGGTTAATATGTTCCCGCATACCAAACATATGATTGGATAATTGCATGACCACATTTTGACCACGAACACTGCAAACACATCATATTTACTTGGAAATATAGGACTGATTTTTAAGGGGATTCGGATAGAAAACCTATGATAAGACCTAAAATACACAAAAAACTCACCTAATATCATGGGCGGCATGATGTAGGGTTTCAGCCCTTCATCGTGACCAGAGCCTCGTGAATTTGCGGTCATTTTGACCTCAGTTTGTGAAGCAGTCACTGTTATAAATAATAAATAAAGCAAAGATCACTCCATAATGATTCTATTAGGGAGTGGTTTTTTGTGTTGTTAAAGTTTGCGTTATTCAGGTAAAGTCACATAGACTATCTCTTTATGCATAATAAGGAAACCCTTGTTCTGATTTCACAAATCATGATGGAATTTGACTATTAATCTTGGATTTATAGGGATATATAAAGGTGTTCTGCGGCCTTGGAAGCTTGGCATATTGGGTAGGATCATTTTTTAACATTCAAGTTCAACAGCTTTGGAAAAAATCATCTTCCCGGTCGAATGAATACCAGCAATTGAAGCCCGGGCATCCTGTTGCTTTTTTCCATATTTCAGTAGTCAAAAACATGCATTTGCTGAATACGATCTGGTCCGTTATTTTGCCTGGTACTATCGGCTCGTTTATCTTGATCATTACAAATTTGGATCCAAAAACCACGTTGACAATGGTGTTTATTCCAATTATTATAATCGTATTGAAGGTAAATTGGCGCAAAAAAATGAATGGGGTCTAAGGAGAGGATCGAACATCAAGTAACTGACAGCCATTTTGATCGGAGCGGGTGCGCGCGGGGTAAAAGTTATACACCGGGCAAAGTTCGCTGAAGCCCATGATCTTCCTACAGAGAGATGGGCATATAGCGATAAACAACAAAATGATGAAATGAGGTGAGCTTTTGTCGACGACTACTGGAAAAGCAAATAATATGTCATTTATTTCAAAATTTAAATATGACTTGAAATGTAACCGCTTTATTTTGCTTATGTCGCTTCCAGGGTTAATCATGATTGCTTTGTTTGCTTATTATCCGATGGTCGGTGTCGTAACTGCTTTTCAAAATTACAGTTTGTTTTTAGGGATTGGTGGCTCTGAATGGATTGGCTTTGAAAACTTTACGCGGTTTTTTAAAGATCCAAACTTTTTTAGAATTATAAAAAACACGTTTGTTCTTGGTCTTTATAACTTGCTGTGGTCTTTTCCAGCACCCATTGTTCTGGCTTTGTTGATTAACGAAGTTGTACATCCAAAAATTAAGAGATTTGTTCAAACCGCTACGTATTTACCTTATTTTATTTCGGTTGTTGTCATTGTGGGCATTATGAAATCGGTGTTTGGTGATAGTGGTATTGTCAATGACTTGTTAGCAAATGTTGGTGTTGCCGATATCCAATTTTTTAACGAATCCAGTTACTTTAGAAGCTTGTATATTGGCTCAGGTATTTGGCAGGGAATTGGTTATTCCAGCATACTMTACTTGGCGGCCATTACAGGGATTGACTCAGAAATGTATGAAGCGGCTAAGATCGATGGCTGTTCTAAGTTAAAACAGATGTTTCACATCACCTTGCCCAGTCTCCGCCCAACCATCATTACTTTGTTAATTTTATCAATTGGCGGTATTGTCAGCGTTGGATTCGATAAAATTCTGTTAATGTATAGCCCTGCCACATATGATGTTGMCGATGTTATTTCTACTTATGTTTACCGTAAAGGTATAATCGACCAAGATTATGGATTTTCAAGTGCTATTGGGTTGTTTAACAGTTTGGTTTCCGTTGTTTTTTTATTAGGGGCAAACTATTTTTCCAGAAAACTCCTAAAGGAAAGTTTATGGTGATGTCATGAAAAAAAATTCTTACAAAATCAAAGAACCAATGGGAGATCGGGTCTTTCTTTCCGTCGTGTACATCATGTTGGCTATTATTGTACTGGCTATGCTCTATCCCTTTGCTTACGTTGTGTCTGTGTCTATTAGCGATCCCGCAGAAGTCATTGCGGGGAAAGTTAGTTTTTTTCCAAAAGGTTTTGACATAGGTGCATTCAAGACCATGATAAACCATCCTATTTTTTTCACGGCATATAAAAACACGATTGTGTATACTGCCCTGGGGACGCTTTTCACCTTGTTTTTCACAGCAATAACAGCATATCCACTTTCCAAAGATAAGTTTCAAATGCGTGCATTTATGTCCAAGGTGTACATTATAACCATGTTTTTTGGTGGCGGTATGATCCCTACCTTTCTGGCTTATAAGTCCCTGCATATATTAGACACCATTTGGGTTATGGTTCTTCCGGGGGCATTGTCCGCTTGGAACATTATTCTCATGAGAACCTTTTTTAGGAATATACCGGAAAGCCTAAGTGAATCTGCTTACATTGATGGGGCCACTGATGCTCAAATATTAGTAAAAATCATTTTGCCACTTTCCAAGCCAATCCTGGCAACCATCGGCTTATTTACAGCTGTTGGCATTTGGAATGGATATTTCGATGCGTTGCTTTACTTAAATGACACCGAAAAGTATCCTTTGCAGATGATTTTAAGAAGTATTTTGGTAGCTGCAACCTTCAATCCAAGCGAAAAAGACGCTTATGCTCAATTAAATCACTCGGCAACGGAATCTTTAAAAATGGCATCCATTGTCATCACTACCCTTCCTATTATGTGTATTTATCCTTTTATACAAAAGTATTTTGTCAAGGGCATGATGGTTGGCTCGATAAAAGGATAATCCAATATTATTTACTAAAAAGGAGAGATTGGTCATGAAAAGATTTTTGGTCTTATTTGTAGCTATCATTATGGTGTTTGTTACGGGGTGCAGCAGCAAGCCAAGCGAACCTACCAAAACCACAGAACAGTCACAGACAGCAGACCCAAATGCCGCCACACAAAAAATTAGCGAAGAACCAATTGAAGTTACTTGGTTTTTCCAGGCTAATACCCCATACACTGGCGACGAAGAAATTTTTAAGACAATTCAAAAGTACACAAATATTAAAATCAAACCCGTTACCGTTGCCCGTGCAGACTATACACAAAAAATGAATACCATGTTAGCAGGTGGATCACTACCAGATTTGATTACGTTATCAAGAGATAATGCGGATCGTTATGGTCCACAAGGAGCATTCTTAGATTTAACGCCTTATATGGAATCAGGGAAGCTTGATAATTACAAAGAGATGTTGGAAAAATATCCACCTGCCATGGATCTGACTCGTTCGCCTAACGGCAAATATTATGGCGCCCCAAGAGTGTATGATGTGCCATATCGTGCCGACGAAGTTATGTTGGGCAGGACTGATATTTTTGCAAAACACAACTTATCCACGAAGTTCGAAACCTTTGACGATTTATACAGTACCTTAGTTCAACTGAAGAAACTCTACCCAGATTCTTACCCCTATTTTGTAAGATGGGGCACGTCTCACTTAATAGGTAACCAAGCTTACTTTAGAGGAACGAACACCTCTTTCCATCTTGACCCAGATCAACAAAAATATTTATTCGGTCCAGAAAGTCAAGCCTACAAGGATACGTTGGTTTACTTGAATAAATTGTATTCCGAAGGCTTGTTAAATCCAAACTTTGCTACGATTACAGATGATGAATGGAATGAACTGTTAGCTACAAACAAAGGTTTGGTGACCTTTGACTACCCACAAGTTGGCGACGAGATTGTTCAACTAATGGGAAGCAAAATTCCACAGGGCTTTGAATTTACGGCTATGCTTCAACCTGCTTACAATAATAAAAGAGTTGGTACCACTGTTTTAAGCGGCTATTTCCAAAGCTACAAAGTGATTTCAAACCAATCTAAATACAAAGATGAATTGGTTAATTTGCTGAATTGGATGTACARCCCAGAAGGTATCGATGCACTGCAATTTGGTATCGAAGGCGAGTCTTTCGAAAAGAATCCCGATGGTACTGTGAAATTTTTGAAGGATTTTCAAACTCCTGCTACACCAAATGGTACCATCAAAAATACGGGGCTAAATACCCAAGAACTTTTCAGTGTTGTAAATCAAGCTGCTATTAATACTTTTGAGTTAAATGGTGCTGCCATGAAAAAATCGGTATCATTTTTGGAAGAAAACCAAGCCTTTGGCAAGGCAATCTTTGATGCAAAATTTAGCGATACTAATGCAAAAAAAGAATATACCGACCTCAAAACGGCTATTGATACCTATGTAGAGGAAGCTTCGGTAAATGTGATTATCGGTAAGCAAAGCATTGATACCTGGGATTCAAAAGTTATACCTCAGGTTAAAAAACTTGGCTCTGACCGAGCTCTGGAGCTAATCAATAAAGCATACGACGAGACTTTTAAGAAATAATGGACATAACTTAAGGTGAACATAGGAGCGTGATGCTTTCACGCTCCTTATGTTGATTAGGAGGAAAGTATGTTTAGCAAACTGACCATTCAAGACTATCCGGAACCACCCCATATTAAACCTGGAGATTCCTTGCATTGTGATTTTATACTAGATGATTTGGATTTTATCGCCAAGAACGATTTCAAAATCATGTTAAAAGGCGAATATGCCATGCACCCCTCTTGGATGACAGAGGGAGGGTACCCCTATTTATATCGAATGGTTGATGACTGTCTGTCTCCAAGTGATACCCATCATAGTCAGTTTTGTTTGCATTTAGAAGGAAAAGGTGAACCCTATCGAAAGCGTGCCTACTATAAGTTCGTAAAACCTGAACACGCTGGAAATCAATTTACCTTCTCTATCTATGCAAAGGCAGATCATTTAGAAAAGAATGACACAGCTGATTTGGAAATTGTTTTTGAAAAGCGGATGATAAAAGAAGGGGTAAACAAGGCTTCCATCAGTTTAGACCCTGATGAAGTGATTATCATTCCTATAGAAGAAGGAACTTACCCTTGGCAAAAGATTGAGAGAGATTTTGTTTTAGAGGATAATGTGGCCTCCATTTTGGTTTATATCCAAGTAAAAGGATGCCTTGGAGATCTTTACTTAGAAGACCCATGCTTTAACGGTAATTTCTACTGTGAGCAGAGCTATAATTATTTGCCTTCGTTTACCATGTCTGATCCTTATAATGAAGAAATGAACTGGTTTGGGGAGAATCTGTCCAAAAAAGAATGGGCAAACCTAAAAATTAAAATCAACAATGAGATTTGCTTTGACGGCGAATTTTTTCAACGGTGTTTACGGTTTTCCGAAAAAGAATTTAAAATAGATAAGGATTTATTGAAAATAGGTAAAAACACAATCAGCATCACCAATCAAGCCGATTATTTTATGCCCCACCCTTACTGTGTTAAATCTTTATATTTGCTATATCAAGAGGCAAAAAACTTAACCATAGTTGGTTGCAATGATTGTATACCGCTGCATACACAAGTACCCATTATGGTTTACCTAAAAAACCAATCTACCGTTACCGTAAGCGCCGATGAAAACCTGATTTTTGAAAAGGAACATTCTTGTAAAAAGGGTTTTAACGTAATCAATTTTATGGCTACAGCCCACCAAACGAATTTCAAGATCAAATTAAATTGTGGTCTGGAAGAAGAAACGATTACCATTACACGAACAATAGAAAAAAAAGATGACAATGTATTAACAGGAACCTCAGACGCCATTTTTATTAGTCAAGATATAGAAGATTTTGATGAGTTTTTTTGTTGGTACTTAAACAACCGTTTGGGGAATTTTATATCCTTACGGCCTGTTTATCGATGGACTGGAACTAGGGAATTAAACCAAGATTTTTGGGCGCACCTTGTCAAAATCTTTACGGAGTACCGCTATCATTATTGCCACATTATTGATGGGCGCGAGCTTCCAGGTATGAATGCAAACCCAACGAAAGAAATGCTAAATGGACCTTATTTTATTGGAAATCAAGGACACGAAAGAGACGGTGCCTTCTATTATTGGGGTATTGGGCGGGGCGCTAAATTTGCTTTTTTTGACGAGCTCATGGAGCGGTTTATAGATAAAATTGAAGATGGAAAATATTTAACGCCTCCTATTTATGCACAAAATAGAGTTTTTTCAGGTTATAATCCTGTGAAGCCAACGGACATGGAAGAGGCGGCTGCACAACTTGTTGAAAACGTTCGCTATTCGTTAAACGGCGTGAAAAGACATTCGGGTCCAAGCACGCTGTTTAAGTATTTCTACGAGGGTGGCTTAGAAAGTGCAGGCAGTGAATTGATGTATGGCCCTCATGAAATCATAATCGCTGCCCAGAGGGGAGCGGCAATTGCATACAACAAAAAAGATTTGTTGGCGCATTTGGCCGTTCAATGGTCAACACTGCCTCATGACACAAAAGAACGTTTTAGAAGGTATCAACTTTCTTTATTTGTTTGCTATACACATAACATCAATCACATCAACACAGAAGAAGGACTTTGGCATATCGAAAGTGAGATGGCATTTTTCGATCGATTTTCCGAGGCTTGTCTTGGGCATTTACAAGTGCAAAAAAACTTTGCCCATTTTGTAAACACCCATACAAGACCCACAAAAATGGTTGTCCCATTTGGTTTTTTACATGGAAATAATGATGCTTGGGTATGTTTTACAAGACCCAATGCATTCGGACAAATCGGGGATAAATGGAAATTCGACCATATGGAGGAAAGTTGGGATTTGCTGAAAATCTTCTTTCCGGACTCTGTATTGGGTGCTATTTATCGATATCCATGCGAAAACAAACCACAAGGATTTTATTCCAGAACCCCCTATGGCACGGTGGATATTTTACCCATAGAGGCTCAGCCAGAAACTTTTCAAAACTATAAAGTGCTTGCATTCTTAGGTTTTAATACGGCTACAGATCAACAGTTTCATAAGCTCCTTGAATTTTGCAACAATGGTGGCACGGCAATTCTGACTTGGGCTCATCTTTTCACCACAACAGATCGAGAAGAAGCTTTGAATGGAACAAGTGGCTTAATCGAGAAGGGCTTAATGGAAAAGGTGTTGGGGATAAAAGATTATGCTTATCCTGAAAATGTTGAGAATCCTAAAAAAATCATGGAATTTACATTGCAAGATACAGCAACGGTAGTCAAATTACACCAAGGCAAACCATTCATCATTCAAAACACTGTAGGCAAAGGGAAAGTTATCTTTATCAATTCACAGCACTATCCTGCCAACCCAGCCATTCGAGAAGAATACCAATCTGTATTAGAACAAACCGCAGAGGAAGCTTGCAAAGATGAGTATGAGAAAGGGTATATTGTTGGTGATGATACCGTTAACTTTACCGTGTTTGACCGTGAAGATGGGCTAAGAGTAATCTACTTACTAAACATTGATTGGTGGAGTGACAAAGAAATTGCCAAGGCTACATTGAAATGGAACAACAAAACATTTGAAATCAATGTTGAGCGTGAAAAAATCAATATCATAACGTTATCCGAATCAGTTGGCATCCTATCACGGGATTTTGACACAGAGGTGGTTTCCATCCAAGAATCCATGGGTGAAGCTGCCATTCGCCTGCAAGGGTATGGAACTGCGTCCATAGAGGTGCTGACAAAAGACATACAAGAAGAAACAATTCAGATTGATGGCTTTTATGAAATGAAACTAAAAACGTGAACGTCAAATAACCCCCACCACAGGGAGGCCACGAGGAGGTGTCGAATTGCCGACATTGAAGGATATCGCCGATCGGGTCGGGGTATCGATTTCCACTGTATCGCGCGCGATCAGTAATGATGCGGCTCGCCCTGTAAGCAAAGAGACGAAGCGCAAGGTGTTAGAAGTAGCGAATGAGATTGGCTACGAAATAGAGGAAGAGCAGACACCGCAGGCGAAGAACCTGCAACATCCGCCCGAGAAATCGATAGGATGCATTATGCCGCAGTCGTTATTTGATTTTCATCCGTATTTTACGGCCGTTTTGTCCGGCTTCCGCAAGAAGATGCACGAGCTCGGGCGCACTCCCGCGTTCTTCATGTCGATGGAGGAGATCGGAAGCCCCGAATACCTGCGCTCTTTGATCCGGGAAACGGGGGTGAAAGGCATAGTTGCATTCGCCTGGTACAATAAGGAGCAGTTCGAGGTCTTGCAGGAAGAAGGCGTACGTGTACTCGGCGTCAGCCTGAACTTCGAAAACGTGTCCGTACCCGTTGTCGACTGCGACCGCATATCGGCCGCCCGTGCTGCCGTCAGGCATCTGGTTGCGCAGGGACATACGAAAATCGGATTCATTGGGGGACCAACGTTCTCTAGAGAATTGGAAGGAGATGAGCGATTTTTAGGCTATAAGTTTGGCATGCTCGAAGCGGGATTCGGGTTGAATGGAAGTTGGATAATAAATGCCAATTGGAACGTTGATATGAGCTACAGTTTAATGTCGGACATGCTCGTACGGTTGAAGGAGGATGAGAGGCCGACGGCAATGTTTTGCGCAAGCGACGCACTGGCGATTCCCGCACTTCGCGCCGCCTCAGAGAAAGGCTGTCGCATTCCTCAGGACATCGCGTTCGTTGGCATGGATAATATCGAATTCGCGCAGTATACGTCGCCTCCCCTGACGAGCGTACAAGTGCCGAGAACGCAAATCGGCGAAGTAGCTGCCAAAACGCTGGTTGATTACCTTGAAGGTCACTATTCGCTACCGCTCAAAGTGCTGCTGCCGTTTGAGCTCGTGCTGCGGGAATCGTCGTCTTTCATAAAGATGGAATGCTGAACGACAATTATTCTTGGAGTAAAATAATCATTTTTCGTTAAGACTCTATCACTCTGTGCAGTTTTAACCATTTACCTCCATCTACATTACCCTTGGTGACAGCGACGACCTCTAAACGCAGTTCAACCCAGTTGGGTGGACCGCGTTAGAGGTATTTTTATGAAAAAACAGGTTATATTCCAGCAGCCTTATGCAAATTTGGATCCAAAGAAACCGTTGACACGTGGTGTTTGCTCCAAATATGATAGCCTTATTAAAGGGAAGTTGGCACGAAAAATGAATACGTTCTGACCGATACACCAAATGAAAACTGACTGGTAAATAAGTTTCAAGTAGAGATGACAAGGAGAGGATCAAACATGAAGCAACTGACAGCCATTCTGATCGGAGCGGGTGCGCGCGGGGCAGAAAGTTATGCTCCGTATTCGCTCTATAATCCGCACGAACTCAAATTTGTCGCCGTAGCGGAAGCAGACCCCGAACGGAGGGCAAAGTTCGCTGAAGCCCATGCCCTTCCGGCGGAACGAGTGTACAAATCGTGGGAGCCGCTACTGGCGGAGCCGAAACTTGCGGATATCGCGGTCATCTGTACGCAGGATCGAATGCATTTCCACCCTACAATCTCCGCGCTGAACAAAAAGTATCATGTGCTTTTGGAGAAGCCGATGTCTCCCGATCCGAAGGAATGTCTTGAGATGGAGAGGGTCGCCAAAGAGAACGACAGATTGCTTACAATCTGCCATGTGCTACGTTACACTCCGTTCTGGAGCACGATCAAGGAGCTGATTCAAGGGGGGCACATCGGCGAGGTCGTTTCGATTCAGTTGAACGAGAATGTCGGCTACTGGCATATCGCCCATAGCTTCGTCCGAGGGAACTGGAATAACTCCGATCATTCGAGTCCGATGATTCTCGCCAAGTCTTGCCATGACATGGATGTCCTATCATGGTTGATGGATCAGCCGTGCACGAAGATAAGCTCGTTTGGTTCGCTGAAACATTTCCACAAGGGAAACACGCCGGAAGGGGCTGCAGAACGGTGCCTCGATTGCTGGGTTCAATCAGACTGTCCTTATTCTGCGCCGCGCTTTTATTTGAGTGATCAGTTCAAGGGCTGGGCGAGACATTTTACGCAGGATCTTTCGCAAGAAAAGATCGTACAGGGATTGCGAGAGACGAACTACGGTCGTTGTGTCTACACGAGCGACAACAACGTGGTTGACCATCAAGTCGTCAACATGGAGTTTGCGAACGGAGCAACGGCTATCTTCAGCATGTGCGGCTTTACCTTCGAGCAGGAACGGCGCATCCAAATTATGGGGACACGAGGGGAACTGCGCGGAGAAGGGGATAAAATCACTTTGTTCGATTTCCTTACTCATAAGAAAATGGAAACCACCATTGCCGTCCAATCCAGCGGCCACGGCGGAGGCGATACCGGCATCGTCAGCAGCTTCCTAAATGAAGTGAGGAACTACAAAGGCCAGGAGAGCTTGACATCCGCATCCGCTTCGGTCCGCAGCCACTTGATGGCGTTTGCTGCGGAAGAGTCGCGTCTGAACGGGGGTAAGGTGATCGATCTGAACGAGTATGCCGATACTCTTTGTTCCATAGATCCCAGAAACCATTCAGTTGAAATCAGCCTCTAACCTCATGTGCGGCATGATGTAACCACATCATCAAAACCCTTGATATACCAGTAAAGACGGGCTTCCTGAGGGAGCCCGTCTTTAGCGTTGTAGTTGGTTATAGTGCAGGTCCTATTAATATTTTTACTGGGCAGTATTGACGATTTGCCTATGATACAGACATTAGGCATTCAGTGCAGCGAAGAAGCGACAAGTCTGAGGCTTTCTTCCTTCTCCTTATTATTGATCATCTTCTTGGTAGATCGCATAAATCTTCCACTTGTTATCTTCCATCTTCTTCATGTAATACAATCCATCGTTGGATTCCGTTAGCGTGTTTGAATCACTTCTACTCCAATATGTGAAACGGTAAGAGCCGCCCGTAGATTCCACAATTGCAAAGCGGTCCGATGCAAAAACAACGTTCAGTGTGCGGGCAGATGCCTCGTACTTCTCTATCGAATAACCTTCCCTTACAATTTCCTGTAACTCGCCGGCATATGCCTGATTCGCAATCAATTGGAATGCGGTAAAATGCTGATCGTATAGGTCGCTATGGCTAAGAATTTCTCCGGTATTAATGGCGTGTATTTCTGTTTCATCAGCAGCGGAGATAATTGACTTCAACGCTTCCTCGCCCGGAAGATCGCTCTTCTGAATATCAAGCGCGCGTTGCAGCATAACAACTGCTTCTGCCCGTTTCGCGTTGGCAAACGGCACAAATCGATTCCATTTCACGCCTTGCACAATGTCTGCCTCATAAGCATCTATAATGGACTGCGTGGCATAATAAGATGGAACGTCCTCAAACGGATGCGAGGTTCCTCCGCCAAATTCGACCGTATCGTCAAAAGCCCGGACAATCATCGTCGCAATGTCTCCGCGGTTAATCGGCTTGTTAGGTTCAAACGTTGTGTTACTCACGCCGTTAACAATGCCAAGAGAGCTTGCGATCCGGATCGGCTCATAATACCATTTGTCCGCCGGAACATCAGAGAATGTCTTGCCGGTCTGTTTGCTTTGCAAGCCGAGAGCACGTACAAGCAAAGCAACAAATTCAGAACGAGTAATCGATTTTTCAGGTTTTATCGTAACTTCGCCGTTTGCTTCCTTGTAACCCTTCATCAAATCAGACACCACAAAATTATCCAGCTCGTCATACGCCCAATGGCCTTCTATATCATTTGGAAAATACATATCTATATTTGACTTTTCAGTTGCTCGAACAGTCTGCGTTTGCAAAGGCAGAAACGAAACGTTTGCAATGAGCAAAGTGATCGTAGCGATTACTAACTTCTTCAATATTACTCTTCCTTCCTCTTGATGTCTTTTTCACTAAAGGAAGGATAACAGATCGAACAACTTCGAACTAGCGGGAATAAATGGGAGACAATTAGCTGAAGCTAACTGTAATAATCGCAGCGTGATCCGAGAAATGATTATTTGGGATTCCTTCAAATTCCTGACTGCTTACTTATTGCGCTTGGCTAGAATGATAATGATGGCTTGCGGGAAAAACAGCCAGATCCCCGATACGGGCATTAACGCGCAACCAATAACGGCGAAGATGAGTAAGTACCACCCGAAAATAGTTGGCAGTGCTTGATTGCCTTCTTTCTGATATTTGTGAAAAATATGCCCGAGAATCATCCAAAATAAACCAATTGATAGGAACCAAACTATGGCGTTCCGATCTGGATCATTATTCATTTGATCAAACCATCTTGCGCAATGAGGCCTAATACTTCCCAACCTATGAGTAAACCAACGACATTATGGATAACCCCTGTCGCGATCAACTCAGTGGTGAGAATACTGGGGAAATTGCAAAAATTCTATCTCTTGAAATTATTAAGTTAGAAAATCCCTTCTATTATATATACGTGGTTTTGTATATACCAGAGTGCTATTGTTACCTTTCTCGTATTATCAAAAAGGTAACGGGAAAAGTAACAAAAATAACGGTCGGACTTGAATTTAGACGATGATAATTTCTGTTCAAGTAATAATAAGATCGGTAGATAGAGAGAAGTTCATCAACGAACAAGCACTAGCACAAATGAACAATGGGCGGCATGATGTAATAGGCTGAAAAGCCTGTAACATCAAGGGTTTCCCGAGAGGGAAACGCCGTTTGACCACATAGTGTTAAATTAGAGGTTTCTCATGAGTTCATAGAACTTATGGGAGGCCTTTTTTTGCATAATGATTTGGTTTAGGAACTGGTTTAATTGAAAGAAGAATCGAAAGGCGGTGTTATGGATGAGTGTGAACCGCGATGAATTAAATACGGATGATTGACCAACTACCTGATCAGGACGCTGTTGAAGTCCTTGATTCTATTGGATATCTGAACCTAAAGCTTGAAGCTACGCAAGGATTAGATGTAGAGCAACTTGCTATAGATGAGGGCTTTATTCGGCAAGTTGGGCAAAGCCGTGAGGATCGACAAGCAGGACATGTTTATGGTCAAGAAGTGAGGCTCGATTATCTTCGTGTGAAGGTGGAGGGGATACTTACGAGGATCCGGATGCGACGAACCATACGTTCAGATCTGTGAGAGGCCCATGCAATTACGCATGGGCCTACTCGATTTAGTGTTGTGCTGATTTTAATCAACATGCTAACACTTTGTGTATTCTCAAACATTTTTTATTTTCCTATAATCGCTTGGGGTTATACCCGTACTACTCTTAAATATACGATAAAAATACGAACTGCTAGTAAAGCCTGTTTTTTCAGCTATATCAACGATGGTGTATTCGGAAGTCTTCAGCAGCTCTTTGGCTTTATTCAACCGCATTTCGCTAATTATATCAGATAGTGCATTTGTGGTTAATTGTTTATATAACCGGCTCAAATAAATTGGAGACATCGTGAACTCGTCTGCAATTGAATTCAAGCACAGATTAGAGTTGCTATAGTCTCGCTCAATAATTTGATGTACTTTTCTAATGAGATCATCTTGTTTTGTATTTCGTTTCTCTTCGAGTTTTTGACTTATTTCTTCAAATATCTTGAAATACGAAGTGTGGATCTCTTCAATGGTCTCAACATGATTTGGTAGTAAGAACGTTGTGTCGAATTCGGGAATCGTTAAGATCGCATTGTTCTTTTTTAATGCTTTTAATACGTTATTAACTGTAAGTGCTAAATGCGATATTACAAGTTGTACAACCGTGAAAGAATATTCTGAGATTTCTCCTACGATATCCATATAATAGCTTCGGGCTTTATCCATATTTCCGGACATCAAGGATTCAATGAACTGTTTTTCTTTGTGCACGGGAAACATATATTCTTTGGATTTTAAGTCCATAATATCATCCGAAAAGAGAACACTACCGTGACCTTTGAATAAGCGATGGAAAGAAGCCTCATGTACTTGATTGTAATCTGAAATGCATTGTTCAATCGATTCTTTCACTGGACTAAAAGTAATAGAGATGGATAATTTTAAATGTTTGGTGATTGACAATTGCATATGCTCTGCCATTTCAATCAGCGATTCCCGTTCCATTTTAATAAGCGGTTCTTGGATGTTGAGCACAAGTAAAAGACTGTCATCCCACATATCAATGGCTTCGACTTGAAAGATCGGTGATGCAATTTCCATACAAACGTTCATTATGGCGTATCTGATCAATTTAATATCATCTTTGTATTGGTCGAGGACTGTGGGGAACTGATCGATCCTTACCAAAACAATCAACGATTTACTATTAACCATAAGACTTGAATTAAAGTATTGTAATTTTTGTTGCAAGATCTCAGCATTATTCGTTTCTCTACCTAGAATCGTATTTCTCAGGAAATCCTGCTTGAGAATATGGTGATGATCACGCCTTTCTATTTCCATGGTTTTGAACTTACGGATGACTTTATCAATCGGGCGATATATACCATGGGATAAAGTTAACGAAATCAACAATCCTAAGAGAAGAATGCCAAAGCAGATATAGAGTGTTCGATACCGCATTTGACTTAGTTCATGATTAATATTGCTATAAGGGGTAATGCGAACATATCTCCAGCCTAATTGATCGGGTGAAGTAAATGTTATCAAAGATTTAATTCCATCTACTCTGTCTACAAAATAAGTAGATTGTGAAGTATCCTGAATAATTTTTTGTATATAGTGTTTATCCGACATATCGGTTAACATCGGTTGAATGTCATTACTGGAGTACAATATTCCGTTCTGATTAATGATAAACGTATTCTCTTCATTTAGCTCTTTCTCCGCCTGATCTATTCGCAGACCTAACCATGATGCCGAGATATTGACAACTACCGCTGTATTTAAATCTTTATTATCATCAATGATGCTGTAACACAAGTAAGTGTAGCTTGATACGGGAGTGCTCTCAAGCGAACCGATGTTATAGGTTCTGGGGATCGGTTGGAAGGGACGATGATCTTTATAGTTCTTAAAAAGGTCTAGAATTCCCTTATCATCAAGTTCAGACTTCAATTGAATACCGTTTCGTGCATTATTGGAGCTAATATAGAACTGATTGGATTTCGCATTATATACATAAATTGATTCAATAAATGGTAAGGAAGCGCGATAGTTATCAAGTTGTTGTTGTGCAAAAATGCGGTCATAGATATTCAAGTTCGCATAATACCTTATTTTGGATACCGCTGGATCATGGTAAATCTGGGTGGACAGTGAGGTAACCGTTTCTGTCAAATTGGATAATTCCGCTTTAATTTGATCCAGACTATTAGAATCGGAACGATAAACTTGTTTAAGTACGATGTTTTCGAAGTTCATATATAGAATAGTTGAAGTTATCAAAAGTGTAATAACAACACATCCAATTGAGCCAAAGAGTATTCGGATATAAACTTTCTTATGTTCTCTGGACCACTTTTTCATCATTATTTGAAACCCCTTTCAGCGATGGTTTGAGTATACCTGATCAGTTGTGTGCTTTCAATTGAATTCATGCTTAAAATATCCAGAATAGGGTGAAATGTTGAAAGGATTCACGAAAGTACTTAAAGTTCACACTCTGAAAGTACTGAATTTACAGTAATATGCGACAAGGTTCAGTATATTATCGAATTAGTTTCCTCTATGATTTGKATGTAAGGATAAACAATGATTCTACTCAGGAGGTGGTCAGACTTGTTAAAGAAGAAAGGTTTTTTTTATGAATTAAATAAGAATAAAATCATGTTTTTGATGATAGCACCGACACTGCTTTTTTTCTTAATTAATTCATATTTTCCAATGGTCGGCGTCTATTACGCATTCACAAGTTATGATTTTGCAGGTGGTTTATTTGGAAGTCCGTTTGTAGGATTAGACAATTTCAAATTTTTAACGCAATCTGGAATTCTGTGGAAGTTGACGGTAAATACGCTTGGATACAATTTGGTCTTCATTATATTAGGAAACGTGATATCAATAATGGCGGCAATCCTATTAAGTGAAGTCCGAGGTAAGTTATTCAAAAAACTTTCACAATCCATTATGTTTCTACCCTACTTTGTTTCGTTTGTTCTAATTAGTGTTTTAGCATTTAACATGTTTAACTTTGAATCCGGTTTCGTTAATCAAGTACTGAAATCGTTAGGATTCGAAAAAGTAGATATATACAATACACCTTGGCTCTGGCCAATTTTGATTACAGTATTTTATATATGGAAGAACCTGGGGTATTCGATGGTCATTTATCTTGCATCCATCATGGGAATTAGCGATGACTATTACGAAGCTGCCAAAATTGATGGTGCAAATATCTTTCAGCGAATCTGGCATATTACGGTACCTATGCTGAAGCCAACATTTATTATTCTGCTCTTATTTGCACTCGGAAGCATTATGAAAGGCCAATTCGATCTATTCTATCAGCTTGTCGGGAACAACGGAACACTCTTTAACGTTACGGATATCGTTGATACTTATGTTTATCGATCGTTGAAAGTTAATTTTGATATTGGTATGGCAACTGCTGCTGGCTTGTATCAGTCCATCTTCGGATTTGTAATGATTATGACTGTGAATTATATCATCAAGAAAATTAATGAAGATTATGCATTGTTCTAAAATAGGGCGTTTAGGAAGGAGGGATTACATTGGATGACAACATTTTAAGTTCTAGAGTTTTCCGCTTAATGGCTTACCTGACCATTACGATTTTTGCTGTGCTCTGTCTATTTCCTTTCCTCCTGATCATTTCAGGTTCATTAACAGCCAATGAATCCATTATTCGTGACGGCTTTCACTTGATTCCTAAAGTGTTCTCGCTGGAAGGTTATGAAATGGTATTTACTTTTCCGACTCAGCTAATCAAGGCTTATAGTGTTACGGTTATTGTAACTGTGGTTGGAACGCTGCTGGGATTGTTTCTTATTACGATGGCAGGTTATGTTCTGCAGCGGAAAGATTTCAAGTATCGCAATCATTTGTCCTTCTTCATATACTTCACAACGTTGTTTGGAGGGGGGCTCGTGCCCTGGTACATCATGCTGACCACATATTTTGGGCTGACAGATACCTATAAAGTACTCATATTGCCTGGTCTTATGACACCTTTTCTCATTATTTTAATGAAGAACTTTATCAAATCTGCGATTCCAGAAGAATTATTCGAATCAGCCAAAATAGATGGTGCGAACGACTTTACAATCTACTACAGTGTCGTGCTGAAGCTTGCTATGCCTGGAATAGCAACTGTCGGTCTGTTCCTTGCTCTAACATACTGGAACGACTGGTTCATGTCTTCCTTGTTCATCAATGACACTAGCATGTATCAGCTTCAATACTACTTATACAACACGATCAATACGATGATGTTCGTTTCTTCAATGGCCTCTGGAGCTGGAGTAACACTAGGGCGAGAAATTCCGACAGAGTCGACCAAGATGGCGATGTCGATCGTTGTTACAGGACCAATTATTTTCTTATATCCGTTCGTACAGCGATATTTCGTGAAGGGATTAACGATTGGCGCGGTGAAAGGTTAGTACCGAAAGCAAACGTATAAAACTCGTATGCGATCGGCTGACATATAGCAATTAAAAGGAGGATTTACATGAAAAAAGGGAAAAGGATCGTCTTATCAGTTTTAACCTTGGTATTTTTAATCTCTATGATCATGACGGGGTGCAGTAACAATGCGAAGGAAACGGGGGCAAAACCACAAGAAAAAGATACAAACAATGCTGGAAGCAAGTCAACTTCTACACCGCAGGGGTCAGCTGGCATCGATACATCGAAGAGAGTGGAACTTCAGTTCTATATGCTTGGCGATGCACCAAAGGATTTGAAGATCATTGAGGATAAAATCAACAAAATGGCAATAGAAGATTTGAATGCTACCGTCAAATTCAATTTCACAACATGGACAGATTATGATGCGAAGTATAAGCTCCTATTGTCCTCAGGGCAGCAAGCTGACCTAATCTTTACGGCAGAGTGGGTGAATTACCAGTCCTATGCGAAGAAAGGTGCTTTCCTTGCGCTAGACGAACTTCTACCGAAGGCTGCGCCTACACTGCAAGCATTTGTACCGCAGGATATGTGGGAAGCAGTTAAGGTAGACCAGAAAATTTACACAGTTCCAGCGACCTGGAAAGAGTATGTAAATGATGGTATTGCCTATCGTGAAGATTTGCGCAAAAAGTATAATTTGCCAGTACCTCTATCCCTTGAAACACTAGAGCAGTATTTAGACGGTATTCGCGCGAATGAACCAGATATGAGACCTCTGGCAGATACTGAAATCAGTCATGTAGAGCCCGTCCGTCAAATGACAACTCAAGCAGTGAATACGAACGATAAAGTTCCATATGGACTTAACATCGAATATGACAAACTGAGAGACGTGACCTCCTATTGGGGCTCTCCGGCGCATTTGGAAACTTTGAAAATGTACAAGAGATGGTCAGAAAAAGGGTTCTTACCGAAAAATATGTTGAACATGAAAGACAGTGGTCATGATATATTTGCCGCTGGTAAAGCAGCAGTAATTTTAGGAAGTGAGAATCCAAACCGCTTTGCTGATTCTGTTGCCAAAGTGAAATCACTGCACCCGGATTGGGAGCTTGGTTATACTCCATATCCAAATATCAAAGTGTTCTCTTCACCGGCTCACCCGATTCATAATGGTTTTGCAATTCCACGTAGCAGTAAAAATCCAGAAAGAGCACTTGCTTTCTATGAGAAAATGGTTACTGATAAACGCTACAATTGGCTGACGCAATACGGTGTCGAAGGCACCAATTTTGAAGTTGTAGATGGAAAATACCAAATGCTTGGTGATGCTCAATCCAATGGCTTTTCAAGAGAAGGCATGAATGGATGGGCATGGAGAAATCCAGATTTAATGTTGTATGATAAGAGCTTTGACCAAGTGCTAGTCATGTTCGAAGAAATGGATAAGATAGCAAAACCGAATATTTTCCAAGGTTTCGGCGAGGATTGGACGCCTTATCAAGCAGAGAAGGCAGCCGTTGAACAAGTTGAAAAACAATATCTATATCCATTGAATGTTGGTCTAGTAGATGATGTTGAAGCAGGCTTGAAGTTATTTATGGAAAAGGCGAAACAAGCTGGTCTTGATAAAATTCAAGAGGAATACGCTAAGCAGTGGGTAAAGTATTTGGATGATGCAAATATAAAGTAAGCCAGTTTGAGAACTGGTATATAAAAAATATTTTTTAAAGTGTAGACTATTTCCTAGAAACAGGAGGTAGTCTTTTTTATGTTATTTAACTTTGCTTATTTAACCACATCAATTTTATTTTGAAATATGATCAGAAATGTAATTTGAATTACAATTTGGACTAGTGCCTGTGTTTTATAATAGGAGATGTCATAATCGGTATTTTCAAGAATTATAGATGAACAAATGGTTCCGAACAACATACCCTGTCAATCTCCAGACATTATTCACCGTCAGCAACAGTGAAGCAAAAGGAGTTATAAGAAGCTAGTCAGAGGTTATCTAGATCGTTCATTTAGAACAAAAGGAAATGTTATCCGAGCTGAGACAGTTGTGATGATATTGAACTTATTACAGCTAGAAAGCAAAATTCATGCTTTATTGCAGCCGGAATTAATAAGTCAAAAAACAAAATAAAACACGAAAAGCTCCGCAGGAGTTAATAACTCCTGCGGGGCTTTTCTACGTGGTCCATAGATAAATTACATCAGCTCAGAGGGCCCTGGAACACTTTACTTTATCCCACAGGCTGTCAGAAAAGCAAAAACTCCCTTGCGGCATAGCACAAAGGAGTCGGATTTGATTTTCCTTAAGATAAAACCGCGACGCGCACGACCAGATTGTCGCCATACGGATAGCCTGTTGCTTGGAAGCAGAGCAGCCCAGATTCGGGGTCGTGGGTAAATTTCAATTCCTCTTCATTATCCAGCCAGCGTACGCTTTTGACGGGGTGCTTGACGCCGGAGAACGATTTCGGGCCGGTGCCGCCTACGCCGGTCGTGACGCTCGCATGGCCGTCGATGGAGAGCAGGTGGATGAACAAGTAAGTGGAGCCGTCTTCCGTTTCCAACGCGAAATTGTCGCCTTGGCCTTTGATCGGGCTTGGCTTGCCTTCGTAAATCGGCTTGCCGTGCAGCGCCAGCCAATCGCCGATAATCTCCAGCAAGGCTTGCTGCATGAGCGGAATGCGACCACCCGCAGTCGGTCCAACGTTGAGCAAATAGTTGGAGCCGACTTTGCGGCAGGCGCAAAGATTCTCGATAAGCTCGCCCGTCGAGTTATAGTTAAAATCACGGTTACCAATACCCCAGTGGCGGTTCATCGTTTGGCACATTTCCGAGGATATGTATTTGCTCATACCGTCTCTATTCAATGGCGTAGGGCGACCTTGCTCGAATGTGACGCTGTCGATTTCTGGATGGCCAAGCGCGCCACGGTGATCAAGCCCAGTATTGTTGATAATCATCGCTTCAGGCTGCAACCTGCGGATCGTCCCGTATAGCTCGTCTAGTTTCCAATCGGCGTCCGGCTTACTCCAATTACCGTCGAACCATAATCCGCCGATTGGCCCGTAATGCGTGCACAGTACTTCGACGGAGGCGCGCAAATATTCCAGATACGCGTCGAAGTTCTCGTTGAAGCTCGGCTGGTACCAATCTAGTGTCGTGTGATAAAAGAAGGGAGTAATGCCAACTTTCCTGCAGCCGTTCACAAACTCGGCGACAAGGTCCCGCTTGGCCGCGCTGTGTGGCGCATCGAAATCGGACAAGCCCCTCGTGTCGTAGAGGGAGAACCCGTCATGATGCCGGGTAGTGAGTACAACATAGTTCATACCGGCCCGCTTAGCGATCATCGCGATTTGCTCCGCATCGAATTGCTCGGCTGTGAACGAGTCTTTTAGCTTGGCATATTCGTCCATCGGAATGTTCTGAATGTGCTGGGCCCACTCGCCTTGTCCCAAATGGGAATATAAGCCCCAGTGAATGAACATGCCGAACGCTTGCTTTTCGAAATTCGCAATTCTAGGTTCTGGAATCAACATCGTGGAATACCTCCTGATTATCGATCGTTATAAAGCCGGAGGATGTTTACCCTTCGGTCTCTTCTTTTTTCAACGCGCTGCATTTATTTCCCTTTATTTATTGCAAAATCTTCTTGATAAACAAGGCTTCTCACAGGTTCGAATTCGAACTGGGTGAGAAGTTTTTTTTGCTATCAAATACGTAGTTCATTAAAGCGATAACCCAATCTAATTCATTGACTTCGTCACATAGTTCCAAGAACAGACCACCGAGTGTACGCTGGTCGGTACTTTCCCGATGCTGACAGGATAAGAGAATATAACGTGAGAATACAATCGTGATATGGCTAATCAGTAAGTCGTTGGATAGTCCTTGAAACTCTTTTTGTAGTTTGAGCAGGGACTTGGCGCACTTAAAGAAGGTCTCTATATCCCAGCGGATGCCATAAATTTGGATGACCTCTTTTTCAGTTAGTGTGCTAAGCCATTCCTTTGCATGAGAACGATGTCTTACAAAAACAACAAACACGGGAATACCATTGCTTAATTCCGTGTGAATGGAACGTAGGATGCCTTTCTTCTGATGCGTAACGGTTGCCACGGTTTGGTTCATCCGAAAAGAGAAGTTGATCTCCTACTCGATAACGCTGTCTCGTTTAACCATTCCAATGACATCAAGTTCCTTTTGAACGATTTCGGTGATGAGAGGAGCATGCGTAAACCAACAGTCCATCAAAACGTAAGAGGCTGTCATGCAAGCTGAGAGCGCACGCTCGATCATAGCGGGAATTACTTCTGGAGCTGTATTCAGGGCTTCCAAACGTCGATTGTACCTGAAGTGCGTTTATCGATATTTCCATTAATTCTGTTAAGCGCTTTGGCTGAACTTAACAAAGTAAAGTCTGTAGGAATAAAGGTGTGGCCATCTGACCAACCCATCGTGGGCATGAAAGCCCTTATAATAACAATTTTGGGCATGATCCTTGAACCTGGCGGCAGTTCAACTTGCTTGCTCCGATTGCGTTCAAACATGGAGTCATCAATAACAAAAGCCGTTCTGCGTTTAGCTGAAGTGAGTTGATTGATGTTCATCACGGTCTCTGCACTAATTGTATGAGATCAACGTTGGCAAATTTTACATTGAGTGAAGAGACCTCTTCGAAGAATGAATCGGAGAGGTCTTTGTTTTTGTTTTGGCGGACAAAGATTGAACGTGAAGGGGAATATGATTTTTTCTGGATTTAGTGATATGAAATATCTCGTTCGGTTTTGGTGAATACAAGTATAGTTGAGCATTTGTCTTCAAATTGTACCGCGAATGCCATCGTTCCAGCCAGTCAGGCAGTCCCGTCGGACGTACCGGCCCATTTCTTGTAATCGGTCGGATAGAGACCTGTAAGCTTATGGAAGATGTTGGAGAAATATTGTACGTTGCTGAATCCGACCTTAATGGCGATATCGCCCGCTTTCATATGCGATTCGGCGAGCAGCCGCTTGGCGTTCTCGATGCGTACGCGGTTCAAGTAAGCGGAGAACATCTCGCCTGTCGATTTCTTAAACAATTGTCCGAGATAAGCGGCGTTGAAATTGAACTGATGGGACAACGTCTTAAGCGACATTTCCTCCGAATAATGATTGTCGATATACTTGATGATCCTGGTCATGATGGGGTGGGTGCTGTCAACTGCGCCAGATGGCGGAAGTCCGCGATCTTTCGTCCGGCAAGCCTCCCGATAGCTCAGGTGTACGGAGCGGTAGTCATGCACGGTGGATCCTAGCGAGATGGCAATATCGAGCTTCAAATAAGTCTTGACGTTCATTGCGCATGCTTCAAGCAGCTTCGCCAGTCGCTTCTGCTCCAGCGTATCTTCGCCGTTCCAGGCGAACAGCAGGATCGGATCGCCGTTCAAGCTGCTGAACAGCATGCAGTTGCCGTATCCCCCGACCGTCTCTGCACAAACGTTCAGAACGGCGAAAGAGAGCGGGCCTCGCTTGGTCTCTCCGTCAGCAGCTTCAGGCGCTTCCGAAGAAATCTGCCTCGAAGCGATATGAACATGGCCCGCCATATAGCGGTCGAAGTCCAGGTCGATATTGAGAAATTCGGCGCGGCTTAGCAGCTCGTCGTTTCCGATATGGCCGTTGACCCATCGGTACAAAATGTTCTCTTTCACGATGCTATAATTTTGCCTGTTCTGAATCGACAAATGCAATTCATGCTCGAGCTTATCGATCGTATTCAGCAGCGTGCTCGACAGCTCTTCCTCCTCAAGTGGCTTGAGCAGGTAGTTTTCAACGCCATGGACGACCGCTTTCTTGACCAGCTCGAATTCGTCATAGCCGCTCAGCACGATGAACTTGAGGTTCATGCCACGGCTCTTGGCCCGTTCGATCAATTGCAAGCCGTCCATCCCGGGCATCTTGATATCGGTTATGACGATATGGATCGTATCTTGCTCTAATATGGCCAGAGCTTCCTCGCCGTTGCTCGCTCTCGCGACGATTTCGGCGCCGTGCTCCTCCCAATCGATAACATATTGCATGCCTTCCAGTATAAGAGGCTCGTCATCCACGATCAGTATCTTGTACATAGTCCTTGAGCTCCTCCTTTGATTTCGCCTTGATGGTTACTGTAACCTCGGTCCCGATCCCTTTCCGGCTTGCGATGCCGATCCCACAATCTTCCCCGAACAGAAGCTTGATGCGCGATTCGACGTTTTGCAGGCCGATACTGCCAGCTACGTAGGCGTGAGGCTGATTCAATTGCTCCGTTACGGTAGCCAGCCGCTCCTCGTCCATTCCTTGCCCGTTGTCCGAGACGGCGATGACGATATATTCGCCCGATTGGCGGCCTCTGACGGTAATGACGTTGTTGTCTTTGCTCAGGTCGTTGCTGTGCGCGATCGAATTTTCGATAATCGGCTGTAGCATGTGCCGGAATACGGCGTAGTCGAGTATATTTTCCTCCACGTCGAAGACGATGTCGAGCCGCCCTTGGAACCGGATATAGTAAAGCTCCAGCAGCGATTGGCAATATTTCATCTCCTCGCGGATCGTGATGATCATTTCTTCCTTTATGCTGCTTCGGAACAGCTTGGCTAATATTTTGATCATTTGGCCGGTCTCGGTATCCCGGGAGCTTAGCGCCTTCATCCGAATCGCTTCTAGCGTATTGTATAGAAAATGCGGGTTGATCTGCGACTGCAGGGCGTATAGCTCGGCCGTCTTCTGCTTCAGCTCCGAATCTTTGCGTCGCAGATCCAGCACGAACTCGCGCTTAATATATTCGTCCAGCCGCTTGCTCATCAGATTCAAATTCCGCGCAATAAGTGCGACTTCGTCATTTTGTCCCATAACCGGTTTGGCGGTGAGGTTGCCTGTCTGAATCTCCTTAATTCGTTGCTGCACGTCCTGCAGCCGTTTCGAGAACCTGGTCGTGCTCAGCACCGTCAGTAGTATGGTGACCAGGAGGCATATGGACCCAGCGGCAAGCACCATCTGGGTAATGCGGTTAATGCCCTTGTTCAGCTCATCCAGCGGAATGATGCCGACTGTGACGAAGCCGTATTCGTCATTCTTGCTGACGTTGACAATAGAACGCTTGCGGTCGATAACAGCCTTGTCCGACGATTGCTGCACTTGGTCCCAGTAGGGGAACGGCCGTGCGTAATGAGTTCCGGACGAGTCGTAGATGACGTCGCCTTCGGGCGTCAAGACGAGCAGGGTACCGATCAGATATTTCTGGTATTGCTCATACGCGCGCTGGAACGATTCTGTGTCATACGTCAATATCATGTAGCCCGCGTAATCGGCGGGGTTGTCCACGTGCCGGATGTAGTCGTATATGCCATACATGATCATGGAGCTGCCGTTGTTCGTTGCCGAGAAAGCCGGCAGAAAGTACGTCTTTCTCCCGTTGATGTTCGAAGGAACGTTGGTTTTCAGAAGATCGCGGATTTGTTCGAAATAATTGTCCAGTCTTACGCCCGACACATACCGCGTCGTGTTGATCTCGTAATCGAACACGCGGTTCGACATGACCATTTCCAAGATGTCGGGATCGTAAGGAAGAGCGGTATTCATCATATAGCGGTTTATATACGCCGCTCTTTCTCGCTGTTCATTCATACTGCCGGAAGAGGAAGACGATGACCCGTCTGAGCTCAACGCATTGAACGCCTCATACAGCGTTTCCGTTTTAACGAAGCTGTTTTTGATATACAGGTCGGTCATCATTTTTTTTAGGTATTTGTTCTGGTCGTGGAAATGATCGCTCACAAGCTGCAACACCTGATTGTTGTAAGTGATCGCCTGCTCCCGAAGCAAACCGGTTATGCTGCTTACGATGATCATGATAAGAATACCTACCGTTACGATGATGATGACAGAGTACATAAGAAGCAGTTTATTGAAGAAACGGTTTCGAATATATTTGTTGAACAAGGAGCGCACCGTTTTCGCCACCATCCGTTCTCGATATGAATTGGAATCGCCTTGGTTTAGAAATTTGACAAGAAAGTTTTCTTTCCTGCTCTATATCGGATCATCCTATAGTTTTTATAAAGGAACTGCAATCTTTACAATTGTAAGCGTTATCCGTCTGCTCCTATAATTTGATTTATAGAAAGGAGCGCCGCTGATGAACATGAAAAATAGAGTCAATATGCTTTTGCTGGTCCTACCGTTTATCGCTTTGGTTTTCGTCTTTAACTATTTGCCACTATTCGGATGGTCGTACGCTTTCGTCGACTATGCGCCGGGCGTTCCTCTGCTGGAGCAGGATTTCGTCGGCCTCAAGTATTTCAAGCTTATTCTGGACGGGGGCAACGACTTCGGCATTGTCATGCGGAATACGCTTGTCATGAGCTTTCTCAGCCTCCTGACCTCTCCGCTGCCGATCGTATTCGCGATTATGCTGGCGGAGATAAGGAGCCGCATTTTATCCAAGTGGGTGCAAACAGTCACCGCGATCCCCCACTTTATATCGTGGGTGCTCGTGTATGCGATCTTCTTTACGTTCTTCTCACTGGAAGACGGGGTAATCAACAAGCTGTTGATCGGGATGGGGTTGATCGAGACCGGCACCAATATTCTTGGAAGCGATGGATACGCTTGGATCTTTCAACTGATGGTGTCCATCTGGAAAGGAACGGGGTGGGGGGCGATCATCTACTTGGCCGCCATTGCGGGCATCGACCCTGAATTGTACAACGCGGCCGACATCGACGGTGCCGGACGGCTCCAGAAAATATGGTACATTACCGTTCCAAGCCTGATGCCGACCTATTTCGTCCTGCTCCTCTTGTCCATTTCGGGTATGCTGAGCAACGGCTTCGAGCAATATTATGTGTTCCAGAACCCGCTTAACATCGATAAGCTGGAAGTGCTCGACACGTATATTTACAGTCTTGGAATCGCGCGTGCCGAATACGCCTTCTCGACCGCGATCGGCATATTCAAGTCCGTTGTCAGCATTATTCTGTTGTTATTCGCCAACTGGCTATCGAAGGCGGTTCGGAAGGAAAGCATCATTTAAGCGGAAGGAGACAGACAATCGTCATGGTCAACAAATGGAAAGAACCGCTTTATCAATTCGTCAACTCGGGTACGCTGCTCGTATGCGCATTCTTGTGCGTTTATCCATTTTACTACATTATCGTTAATTCGCTCAGCGATCCGGCTGAAAGCGCCAAAGGTGTCTACTTCTGGCCGCAAGGGATAACGCTCTCGTCCTATGAACAGCTGATGCAAATTCCGAGCATCTTCCAGAGCGTTTTCATATCCGTGGCGCGAACATTCGTCGGAACGATTATCACCGTGTTCTGCAGCGCGTTCGTCGGTTACATGGTGACGAAGAAAGAGCTGTTGTTCCGCAGCGGCATTTACCGCTTTATAATTATTACGATGTTTTTCAACTCGGGCCTGATCCCATGGTACATGCTTATGAAGATTCTGTATCTGAAAAACAACTTTTTATTATATGTGCTGCCTGGAGCGGTATCCGCATTTTTCATCATTTTGGTCAAAACGTATATTGAATCGCTGCCGGCTTCTTTGGAGGAATCCGCTCAGATCGACGGGGCGGGCGTCTGGACGATTTTCACCAAAATCATTTTCCCGTTGTCGTTGCCGATTATTGCCTGCATTGCCGTATTTACTGCTGTGGGCCAGTGGAATTCATGGGCAGACAACTTTTATTTGGTCACTGACAGCAATCTGAACACGCTCCAGTACTTGCTGTACACGAACCTGAAATCGAATATGGCCGACATCATGCGGACGAGCGCTTCGGGTACGACGCAGGGGGCGGCGCTGGCAAGCAGCGGCAGAGTGACGCCGATGTCGATCCGGTATGCGATGACGGTCATCACGGTCATTCCGATTATGCTGGTGTACCCGTTCATGCAGAAGTATTTCGTCAAAGGCATTATGCTTGGAGCCGTTAAAGGCTAAGCGAAGGATTAAACCTGCTTTGTTGAGCTGCCTCGATAGAGGTTTTCTCATATCTAGTCAAAAAGAGAGGGGTATTGGGCATGAAGAAGAAGATAGTGGCAGGATTAGCAGTCATGCTGGCATTGACGACGGTTATTGGATGCTCGAATGGAAACGGCGGGAACTCGAATCCGTCAGCCGGTTCGAATGAGACCGGAGGGGAACAGAAGAAGACGGTCACGCTCAAAGTCTCGGCAAGCATTGCGGCGGCGGAGCCGAATGGGGTGATGCAGAACCCTGTCGCGAAGAAAATCGAGGAGGAGCTTGGCATTAAGATGGACATGACCGCTGTCGGCGCGGACTTCGGCGAGAAGCTGAACGCAATGATTGCGAGCAACGATTTGCCTGATCTATTCTGGGTTCCGGACCCGAGCAAACAGATTCCGATGATGGTCAAGGCGGGACAAATTCTCGAGCTGGATGGGCTGCTCGCCGAATACGGCGACAACATAACGTCGGACCCAAGCGGCCAGGCTATGATCGAGCTGCAAAAGAAAACGGTCAGCCCGGATGGCAAACTGTATACAATCGGCATGCTGCGGGGAGCGACGACGGGAGGCACCCAGCCGCTCGGAGCCAACTTTATAAGGTGGGATCTGTATAAGCAGCTTGGGTATCCAAAGCTCGAAAATTTCGACACAGACCTGCTGAACGTTCTGGCCGAAATGCAGAAGCTGGAGCCGAAAAACAAAGACGGGCAGAAGGTGTACGCGATGGGCGGCTGGTTCGCGGACGGCCAAGGCTGGGGTGACTGGCCGATCACTTACACCTTGACGTTTACGGAGGGCAAAGGTTATCTGACGAGTGATCGGACGGTTTACTACGATATCGCAACGAATGAGATTTCGCAGAACAACGACTTGAAGGACAAGAACGGTATGTTCTGGCGCACGGTGAAATTTTACAACAAGGCGAACCAGATGGGTATTCTCGATCCGGAATCGTTCACGCAGAAATCGGACAAATACGAAGAGAAAGTGAAGTCTGGCCGCTACCTGTACAACGTGCCTGGTTGGCTCGTCACGGACATCAACAACAGCTTCGAGAAAGCGAGCATGCCGGATAAGGGGATGGTGGCGCTGCCTCCGATGAATACGGACGGATTCATGCTCATTAACAATTTGGCTCCCGGCGGTCGGACGTTCGCTATTTCCAAAAACGCCAAGCATCCGGAGAAGGCGATGGAGCTGTTGAATTGGCTTTCCTCCTACGAGAACGCTCGTACGGTCTGGAATGGGCCGGAAGGCGAGAATTGGACGATGGAGCAGGGCAAGCCGGTGCCGACGGACGAATATTTGAAGCAGAGCGCAAGCGATCTGGCGTTCAACAAGTGAACGGGAGCGCTAATGTATCATCACTTCGTCGGGTTCGGCGCAGGAGTCGTAGATCCGGCAACAGGCGTGCCGGTCAACCTGTATGAATGGTCGGATAAAGCGGTCAGCGGCCAATTAAAGCCTGTTCATCAGGACATGCTTGAGCATTACAACGCAAATAGCCTGTTCGAGCTGTATTCCTCCAAAGTGAAGGTGTACCAGGAGAACAATGTCATTAAGTTAAGTTCAAAGACAAGACCGGGAATAAAAATGGAATCCGAAACGGCACGGGAAAAAGCCCTGTGCCGTTTGTTTTTTTGTGCAAGCAAGGAAAAAAGCGTACAGCAAACAAAGCGGATGGAATATCCGCTTAAAAAATGTTCATATGAACCGAATTATGCTACTCTGTAGACGAAGCTAACAGCTGATTTATAGCGAATTTTGCGCGTATTCTGCTGCCCTGGTCGAATGGGTCGAATCGGCAAAATGTTTTTGCGAATCAGTGCTTCAACATCGGGCAGGAATTCATCGTCCCTTGGGCGTAGGAAATGTCTACAAACATGAACGGCGACCGTGAAGTTGACTTGGTATTGGTACCGTTTATCCATTTGGGAAA
>NZ_JBFUHJ010000022.1:0-39457 GCF_056402455.1 Paenibacillus sp. P4_A7
GATTAGCAGAGCGATGGATTCTTACATGCAGATCAATCATTCTGTTATAGGTCTCTCTTTATTGGATGTGCAGGATAACGTATTCGACTCCTCCTTTAATCAATTGAGCGATAGTATGATCGCTTATTTGCGAGATTTCGATAAGCAGAAGCTGAATAACGGGCAGCTTTTCCACTCCGGTTTCCTGCAACAAAACAATGGAGAAACCAACCAATATTTGGCGTTCCGTTTAATCAAATCGATCAACCAAAGCTTTATGAAACCGATCGGAATCGGCGTCATCATCCTCGATCGCGGCTGGCTGGATAACATGATCAACGATAGTCGTTTGGGGAAAATTTCGGAAGTATATGTTGTAGACCATAAAAATCAGATTATCGCCTGCACTGTTAAACAAAAAACGGGTCAGTATTTAAGCGAGCGTCTGACCAAGAACAGCACCGACGATTTCGTCAAAATCAACGGAATCGACTACATGATGAAAACGAGTGTTGTGAAAAGCACAGGATGGAAGTTGGTTGCTGTCATACCCGCCGAACAGCTTTTTCGGGAAGGGAGAGTCCTGAAAGTTACGATTACCGTCATTGTTGCGACCCTCTTTGTTATCGTAATTACCATCAATTTGTTTATGAATCTGGTTATTACGAAGCCGTTGAAACAGCTTACCGTTGCATTCAATAAAGCAGCTGTGGGCGACTGGAAAGCGAAAGTGAACTTCTCTGAAAAAAACGAAATAACGGCAATAGCGGATCATTTCAATCATATGGTTTCGGAGATTGAGGCGCTTACAAACATTATGTTCGATACCCAGCAGAAGCTGTACTTGACGGATCTTCAAAAAAAACAGTTCGAGTTGAACGGTTTGCAAACACAAATCAATTCGCACTTTTTGTACAACACGCTGCATAATTTGAGAGGCATGGCTATAGCCAGATCCATCGATGACATCGAACGCACAATCGACAACCTCGTTTCCTTTTTTCGCTATAACACGAAATCTGGCGAATATGTGTTGCTTCGGGACGAAATAAGCCATCTTGAAACCTATGCCGAGATTCAAAACGTGAGATTTGGTAACCGCTTCAAGATCCGCTCCGATATTGAAGAAAAGCTTCTGAATTATCGGGTGTTGAAGTTGATTTTACAGCCGTTGGTGGAAAATGCCATGTTTCATGGAATCGAGCAGAAGTTTGGGGTTGGAGTCATAAAAATATCCGCAGTTCAGGAAGAGGATGAAGTCATTCTGAAAGTGTTGGATAACGGCAAAGGTATGGATTCTGCTGCGGTAAATCGGATGCAGGAAGCGCTTCGGAAAAACGAAGGTATGGATGAAGGCCAAACTGAGAAGCGAAGCATCGGCCTCATGAACATCAATAAGCGAATCAAACTGTATTATGGGGAGAAATACGGCCTGCAAGTGAAAAGTTGGGCGGGTATCGGAACGGCTGTTTCAATCATCATTCCTTGCGATAAGAGGGAAGATCCAATATAACTACAAAAACGGCCAATATAATCCCATGTCTATTGAAATGAAAGCGGTTTATATTAATAGCAGGGCTTAGACGGAATTTCGAATTTCCTGTTGCAAGACAGGGATGATAATCGGGGGGAATACCTCATGGATAATTATATGTCAGATTCAAGAAGGCCCTACGTATGAAAAAAAATACAACAGTGAAGTTCGCTGTACTTACGGCTATGGCGCTGCTAATGATCACATTGGCTGGGTGCGGAAAAGGGGGCATTGGAACGAAGACCATAGAGGATGTATCGCAGGACTCACGGGTCGCGTTGTCCGTTATGTGTTTATACTGCTTCAACGGTCAACTGACCGATGACATACCGTTTTATCAACATCTTAAGGAAAAACTGAACCTGAGCCTCACAATTTCAAGTCCGCCGAACAATAACTATCTGGAGACATTAAACATTTCTATCGCTACCGGCGAACTGGCTGACATTTTCATTTCGCCTGGAAGTAACTACCAAGCTTTGATTAGAGAAGGGGTGCTGCTGCCGTTAAGCGATTATGCTCCGCAATACCCGAACCTAGCTAAACGCCTCAATAAATTTGATATTCTCAAACCATTTGGTTTCGGAAAAATGTACGAATTACCCATCACCAAATATTCAGGTGCCGTTGAGTCGCTTATCAACGACCACACCATTTATTACCGAAAAGACTGGTTGGATAAGCTGGGGCTGCCGGTGCCAAAGAGCATCGATGAATTTTACCAGGTAGCAAAAGCATTTGCGGTTGGTGATCCGGATGGTAATGGCGTGAATGACACCTATGGGTTGACATTGTCTGAAGGCGGGATTTGGTGGCTGTATCCGATTTTCAACGCTTTCGAAACCAGCGCCTGGGCTAGATTCAAACAAGCAGACGGCAAATGGGTGCCGGAAATTATTAGCAACGAGATGAAGGAAGCGCTCACTTTTATAAAGAAAATGTATGATGAAAAAATATTGGATCCGGAATCTGTCATTAATACACCGAGCAAAAAGATAGAAAAATTTGTTGGCGGAAAAGCCGGAATCATATTCGAAAAAGGCGGAAACAACTACAACCAACTATACGACAAATTTATACAAGATGATAAGGATAAAGATCCGAAATCATTAATGGTTTACAGCCCGACTGGTACAGGGCTGCGGTCGAGGTCGGGTAAAACCCGTATCGACGGTTTTCTCAACTTTTATATGGTTACGCATATCAACAACAATATTTCGGAAGAAAAAAAGAAGAAGGCGCTTGAACTTCTTGACTATCTATCCAGCGATGAAGCGTTGGACTTTATGCGTTGGGGCATGGAGAATGTGCCTTACAAAAGGGAAGGTAACAAGAAAATCAACAGCATTCCTCCGGCAGCCGCTGGAACGGTACAATTTTCCCCAACTATTGACGATTCCGCTTCCTTGAAAGCAATGATCACATGGGACGGTAATTTTATACCCCCGAATACGCCTAATCAGGAAGAGGTACTGGGCAGTACCAGCTATGGGATGAATCATACGACCGATGATCCGCTATTCGGCGTGATTCCGGATGAAACGCGCTTTCCGCAGGAACTTACCATAATTCTCAACAGTTATTTAAACGAAGCATTCATCTATCTGATTACCAAATCGACCAATTTTAATAAGGATTGGAACGAATTTGTTCAAACCTGGCTTAATAAGGGCGGGCAAATAATGATCGACGAAATGAATTTGGCGGCTAAAGAATACGGAAAATGAAGCTCGTTTGTGTTTAGAACTGTTAAAATTAACCTAAAAAGGGGATTTTTTCATGAAATTTGATAAATATAACAAATTATTAATTATTTTGCTTATCGTCATTTTGTCTACTATGACTGCTTGTTCGAATAAGGATTCGGGAACTACTCCTGCACAGAATAGCGCACAACCAAGCGTACAACCAAGTGCGGCCGAGAAGACGAATCCACCGGAAGAAGTGAAAAAAGAACCTGTAACAATTGTGCTACAGCAAATGTTTATCGGTCAATATCAACAATTATTTGATAAGTTTAGCGAAAAATATCCATGGATTACGATTAAACCCTATACCGAAGGATATCAAATGGAAAAATTGGTTGCAGGCGAACCGATCGATATCGTAAAGATAGAAGCGGGTCTGACGGATTGGTTATCTAACGATCTTCTCGAAGACTTGACCCCGTATATGGGGCGGGATGAAAGGTTCAAAAATACGAAGGTAATTGACGGTTTTTTAGAGTCCAATAAAACAGGCGACAAATACTATGCCCTTCCTTATTCCAACATTCCAATGTATATTATCGTGAACAAGGATTTGCTGAAGAAATACGGTATGGAGATGCCTTCCAACGATTGGACCTATGAAGACTTCCTGACAATGGCCAAAAGTGCAACCGATCAAGCCGTGAACGAATATGGCATATCGCCTGACAATGTAATGGGCGATCAATTTCCCAATATTTATGCAATGGCCAACGGCAGTGCGGATAATTACTTTTACTTCAATAAAGATATGACGCAGAGCTTGCTCCATACACCGGAGGTGTTGGCCGATTTGAAGTGGGTCCAGGAGCTATCGACAAAATGGCATGTTCGACCGACCATTGAGGAAAGAAAGAAGCTCGGCTTACAAGAAGAAAACAACTTTTTAACTGGTAAATTCTTGTTTATGCTTGGAGCGGACTGGTATATACCGGGTATTAACGAAAACGCCAAATTCGAGTGGGATGTTCTGCCGATGCCGCGAGGTAAAGTAAAACAAGCAACAGCCCATTTGATGGGCACGTATTCGATTCCGAAGTCGTCTAAGCATAAAGAGGAAGCGTTTCTCTTTCTTAGCTATATGTATGATATCGAAGCGCAAAAATGGATGATCGAAACCGGCTCCAACTCCTTCATCGTCGATCCGGAACTCGATAAGTACTATGGAGAAGTGCCGGTCTGGAAAGGTAAAAACGTCGAAGCGATCAAAATGACATCCAATCAGTGCTGTATGGTGAGCAATAATCAGATTGTCGACCTTAGCCCGTTATATACCACGTATGCACCATTGAGGGAAAAAATATTTAACGGCGGCGATTTAAGCACCTTAATACCGGGAGTAGAGAAGTACAACAAAGATGCGTTGGAGACGCGCAAAAAATTAGGCTGGTAACTTGCTGCGAAGGTACGATACAAGCGCAATCTCGCTTTTACGTTGTCTAATGGCGTAAAAGTGAGATTGATTTCACATCATTGTGGTTCTTGGGGGTAAGTAAAGTTTATGGGAAATGTAGTATTCAACCATGTGTACAAAAATTATAAGGATGAAGTTCAACCGGCGGTGTACGACTTTAATTTGGACATTAATGAGGGAGAGTTTCTCGTAATGGTTGGGCCATCCGGGTGTGGCAAATCCACAACCTTGCGGATGCTGGCCGGATTGGAGGAGGTGTCCAAGGGGGACATCTACATTGATGGGAAGTATACGAACTACGTATCACCTAAGGATCGGGACATTGCCATGGTGTTTCAAAACTATGCGCTTTACCCGAACTTATCGGTCTATGAGAACATGGCACTTGGCCTGCAGCTGCGTAAGGTAGCCAAGCATGAGGTGGAGCTTCGTGTGAGCCGGGCTGCCAAGATGCTGGAAATCTCGCACTTGCTGACGAAGCGGCCAGGACAGCTGTCCGGTGGACAAAAGCAGCGAGTTGCACTTGGGCGGGCGCTGGTGCGGGAGCCGAAGGTGTTCCTGATGGATGAGCCGCTTTCCAACCTGGATGCCAAACTGCGGGCGCAGACGCGTACGGAAATCATAAAAATCCACAGTCAGCTAAAGACGACGTTTGTTTATGTGACACATGATCAGACGGAAGCAATGACGATGGGCACGCGGATCGTTGTGATGCGAGACGGTAAAATTCAACAAGTGGCTGCACCGCAGACACTCTATGACGAACCGCGCAACATGTTTGTAGCCGGGTTTATCGGAACGCCGCAAATGAATTTTATTGAAGGAGGAATTGTGGCACACACCGACGGCTTCTACTTCGAGAATAAACGATTGAAGCTTCTCCTTCCTGAGAAGTATTCGCGGTATTTGTTGGGGACGAATTTCAACCTGCGTCAAGTGGTGTTGGGATTGCGTCCGGAGCATATACTGTGCGATGCGGATCAATTACAAATAGATGCGTACACAAACTGGCATGTTCCAGTCACGGTAGACATGAAAGAATCTATGGGCTCGGATACGTATGTGCACGTCGACCTTGGCGGCATGGTGATCATATCGCGGGCTGATGCACATACACCGGTACAAGTAGGCGATACCGTGAAGCTCGTGCTACGGATGGATAAAGCGCATTTGTTCGAGCGGGAGAGTGGGGATTCGCTAACTGCACGGGAGGTTACCGCATGAAGAGTCGCAGGGGTTACCGCAATCTAAGGACTTTCATCTGTGTTTTAGCACTATTGTGGGTGACCGTTTGGGGTTTACGTTCTTTATCGCAGGAACAAAAATTGTTACCAAGAATGGATGATCGTGACATCATCTTGGGGGCTGCGGCAGCAGAAAGTTCCAATGCTCTTACACAAACGACACCGCTCTACCTACAGTGGCAGCGTGATAAACGGACTCCGGATATAAAGGAGGCAGTGGGCGCTTCACCCATTCAAATCCAAGCGGCTGCTTATACGGCGGTATCGGCAGAAAGCCAGGTTGCTGTGCGCAACGCTGGGCAGATGGCGGATGTTGTGGATTGGACCAACGAGAAAGGCTGGTTGGAATGGAGCATCGATGTGCCTCAGGACGGGCTCTATACGCTGGAAGTAGACTTTTCACCGCTGAAAGGAAGCTTTGCAAGTATCGTGCGCGGTGTGCAGATTGACGGCAGCTACCCGTATCAGGAAGCGGAGCGGATTACGCTAGAGCGGTGGTGGAAGGACGGAAAGTATCCGTACGACCGCAATGCGCTTGGCAACGAAATTCGTCCGGAGCAGGTCGAGCTTGAAGGCTGGCGCACAGTGCAGGTGGCCAATTATGCCGTCTCTTCGGAGCCACTGCTGTGGTCGCTCTCGAAAGGGCGGCACACGATCCGTCTTACCGGTGGACGTGAGCCGGTGTCGATTTTCTCGCTGACGCTGACGCCGCCGAAACAGACCCCGGCCTATGCCGACTATGTGGTGGCTGCAGGAACAGACAGCATAGAGAAAGGCAGCTCCGGGAATGGCTGGTATAGCGTCATCGAGGCAGAGCAGTATACAACCAAATCAGCAATTGGAACGCAGACACAGAGTGCTGCCGAGCCGTATATGTCACCCGATCCCAAAGGGCGGATCGTTTATAACGCGATCGGCGGAGAGCGCTGGCAGCAAGCAGGGGATTGGATCGAATGGGAATTTACTGTACCGGTAACGGGGTGGTATGCCATTGACTTCAAATATTTGCAAGGCTACAACGGAAGGGCGAATGCTTATCGAACGGTTATGCTGGACGGTGAAGTTCCGTTTCGTGAGATGCTCCATAGCATTTTCCCAGCGAATAGCGACTGGGCGATTCGCCCGCTGACGGATGCGTCGGAGAATCCCTATTTATTCCGGCTGGAAGGCGGAACACATCGGCTGCGGCTTATCGCGGATAGCTCATTGATCAGCCCGGCGGTTGAAGGGCTGCGGAGCGCGCTGGAGGATTTGAGCGTTATGGAGCGGGATATCCGCCTCATCTCAGGCAACTACGGAACCGGGAGTAGCTTAAATCTCGATACCGGAAGGACATGGGATGTGAAGAAGTACGATCCTGAGATCGAGACGAAGCTCTCAGGTATGATCGAGCGGCTGCGGGTGGTGCGCGATTACGTCGATGGCTTGAACCAGAATGTGACCGACCCGACGACGGCCATCTCCTCGGCAATGAACAGCTTGGAGGAGCTAAAGGCGGATGTGAATAAGATTCCGAACCAGGTTACGGTGTTTGCAGACATTCAGACAAGCATCAATACGTGGATCAAGCCGATGGAAAGCCAAGGTGTGATGCTGGACTATTTCGTCGTGCGCGATCCGGAGGCGAAGCCCGAGATGAAGTTGCCTAATCTATGGAATAAGGTTAGCTACAGTGCGGTCAACTTCGCACGCACCTTTTTCCAAAACTATGATCTGAAGGACTTGAATGAAGAAGAAGCGGTCACCGTTTGGGTACAGCGGGGCCGGGATTATGTGGATCTGCTGCAAAAAATGATCGAAGCGGATTTTACGCCAAAGACGGGCATCCGTGTGAACGTGAACTTGATGCCGAGCACGAATGTGCTTATGCTGGGCAACGCTGCTGGGGATCAACCGGATGTAGCGCTTGGCATCGGGATGGAAACCCCAGTCGATTACGCGATGCGTGGGGCGGCAGCGGACTTGTCACAGTTTTCAGGCTTTGAAGACGTGGTGAAGCGGTTCAACCCTGGTGTGATGCGGTCGTATGCCTATAACGGGGGGATGTACGCTTTGCCAGAAACGCAGACGTTCATGGTGATGTTCTATCGGACGGATGTGTTGGAGCGGCTGGGACTGACGCCGCCGGATACATGGGACGATATGCTTGAGTTGCTGCCAACGCTGCAGGAGAATGGCATGGATATCTATTATCCGACCAAAGAATTTGTGATGCCGTTCTATCAGCAGGGGGCGGAATTCTATACCGCTGATGGGATGACGACAACGTTAGATAGCAAATTGGCGCAGACTGCCTTTAAACGGTGGACCGATTTATTTATCACGCACAATTTTCCGAAGGATGTACCTGCATTTTTTAACCATTTTCGTTTTGGGGATATGCCGATTGGGATCGCCGATTACAATACGTACATCCAGTTATCCGTTGCCGCCCCGGAAATTATGGGGAAATGGAAGATGGCGCCCTTACCTGGGGTGCGCGGTGCAGACGGGCAGGTGGTCCGCTGGTCGGCACAAAGTACTACGGCGGGAATGCTGATGGAGAAGGGCAAGCAAAAGGAGCAGGCCTGGACGTTCCTGGATTGGTGGACGTCGACGGCCACGCAAGCGAAGTTCGCCAATGACATCGAATCGTTCGCAGGGATTGAATATCGCTGGAACCCGGCTAATATCGAGGCGCTGCAGTATGTGCCATGGCCGAGTGAGGACATGGAAGTGCTGGCTGAACAAGGGCGTTGGGGCAAAAATATGCCCTATGTGCCGGGATACTATTTCTTAACCCGTGAGATGGATTTTGCGTGGAACAACGCCGTGCTAGGCGGCATGCCGGGGAAAGAAGCAATCAGCAAAGCGGCGATATCGCTGCAGCGGGAAATGACACGTAAGCAGAAGGAATTTGGCTTCGGACCTGGGGCGGACTTGCATGTACCGATCAATGAGCAGTCGTTCGAAGGAAGGGGGCAACCATGATGGGAAATAAGAGCGGACTGACCCTCGGAGAACATACAGCAAGCCAAGCGACAGAGCCTCGTATTATACGGCGACTCCGGCAGTTTTGGCGGGAATTCTGGCGAGCTCGGTTATCGTACCTGTTTTTGGCTCCGTTTCTGATCACTTTTTGCTGCTTTATCCTGATTCCGGTGTTCATGGCCGTTTTTCTCAGTGTCACCTCATACAACGGATTTGCGTTTCCGAAGTTTATCGGGGTCAATAATTTCATTGCTTTGATCACACAGGATGTCGTATTTATGAAATATACATTACCGAACACATTTAAATTTGCGCTGATCGTGGGACCTGGCGGCTACATGCTGTCCTTTGTATTTGCGTGGCTGATCCATCAGTTGCCAAGAAGCATACGGGACTACTTCACTTTGGCGTTCTATGCGCCCTCTATGGCGGGAGGTGTGGCGTTATCTGTCATTTGGATCGCCACCTTCAGCGGGGACAGGGTCGGCTATTTGAATAATATTCTGCTCAAGTTTGGGCTGATTGAAACGTCGCAGCTGTGGCTACAGGACCCGAAATATTTGATGAACATCATGATTATTGTTACGCTGTGGACCAGTATGGGCGTTGGCTTTCTGGCGATGCTCGGCGGCTTGCAGACGGTCAATACAGAGCTGTACGAGGCCGGTCGGATCGATGGGATCAAAAATGCGCTGCAGGAAGTGTACTATATTACGATTCCGTCAATGAAGCCGCAAATGCTGTTCAGTGCCGTGATGGCCATTGTAGGGACGCTCAAAGCAGGGGCGATCTCGACCCAGCTGACGGGCTTGCAAATAACGCCGGGCTACTCCGGTCATTTAATGACGAATCATATCGATGATTATGCATTCTTACGCTATGAGTGGGGCTATGCCTCGGCGATTTCTGTGGCGCTGCTAATCATCTCCTATTTGGCTATGCGGTTTTGCTATCGATTGTTTGCGACGAAGGAGGGGGAATAATCCGATGTCTCAACCACGGCTTTTGGGGCTCTCCAAGCTTTCCAGATTCACCAAGCTCTTTAGGCTTCGACGGATCTCCATATCCAGGTCGCTGCTTGTCCTATGTTTTATTGGCTTAGCGGTGTTTATGCTGCTGCCAATCATCTTTTTGTTCAATAATGCCTTTAAACCATTGAACGAGCTGTTCTTATTCCCGCCAAGTATTTGGGTGAAAGAGCCGACAATGCGCAATTTCGAGCAGCTGTTTCTGCATGCTGGTGCGGGAGTTGTCCCGTTTACACGCTACTTATTTAACAGCGTCATCGTCGTGTCGCTATCTATGGTCTGCGTCATTCTGGTCAGTACGATGGCAGGATATGTGCTAGCGAAGCACCGATTTCACTTCAAAGCGTTGATCATGTCGCTGATCATGCTGTCGCTGATGTTTGCACCGGAGACAGTTGCGATTCCACGATATTTGATCGTGAGCAGCTTGGGAATTAAGAATACGTATTTGGCGCATATCCTCCCGTTTATTGCCTCCCCGGTGGCGGTGTTTCTGATGAAGCAGTTTATTGACCAAATTCCCGATGCTTTACTGGAGGCAGCGAAGCTAGATGGGGCAAGCGATATGTATATTTTTGTACGTATCATCATCCCGTTAACCGCTCCGGCAGTAGCGACGATTGCGATTATTACGTTTCAAGCTGTCTACCTAGACGCTGAGGGCTCGACGCTCTACACGACCAAGGAGACGATGAAGACACTCGCCTTCTACGTGACTAGCCTTACGGCCAACCTGCAAAACGGTGTGGCCGGGCAAAGCATTGCCGCAGCTGCAGCACTGCTCATGTTTATTCCAAACCTGATTATTTACCTCCTGTTCCAGCGCAAAATGATTCAGACGATGCTGCATTCGGGGGTGAAATAAATGAGAGGGCGGTTAAACAACGAGGTTGTACCGTATTTTGCTGAGGCATGGCAGCATGCTGTTCCTGAGCAAAGTGGGGGCAAGCTCTCCAGAAGCAATTCCAGTCGCGCGAAAGCGTGGTTGGCCCTGATTCTACTGATCACATTTGCTGTAACACTGCTGTTTCCAACGGCTGCTTCGGCCCGATTGCCTTATAGAACATGGTTTATCGACCAGGAGACTTACCGGGCAATACGGATTCAACCGCTTTACGTGCCCAAACAGGTGATCGGATACGCCGACATCGACGTTCCGCTCTCGGCGCCGAGTGATTTATACATCGCCACAGATGATCACGTATACGTGGCGGACACCGGAAATAACCGCATTGTCGAGTTTAACGAGCGCGGCCGATTTATCCGATCAGTCGGTCTGGTTGAAGGCGACGGTGCCTTGAACGCACCTGAGGGCGTATTCGTCACCAAAGACGGGACGATCTACGCTGCTGATACAGGTAACAAGCGGATTGCTGTGTACGAAGCAAGCGGCAAGTATCTCCGCGCATTCGATAAGCCGGAATCACCGTTTTTGCCGGAAGGCTATTTTTATGTGCCTACCAAGCTTGTCGTTGACAACCGTGGGGTGATGTATGTCGTCAATAAGGATTCGTACCAAGGACTGCTGCGGATGAACGGGGAAGGAAAGTTTACCGGATTCTTCGGTGCCAATAAAACCGAGGTGGACTGGCTGACGCGGTTGAAGCGGACGATCCTCAATCAGACACAGCTGGATAAAGAAATTGCCAACCGTCCGGGAACGATTGCGAATGTGACGATGTCCAACGAGGGATTTCTTTTGACAACTAGCTACGGCGTTGCTAAGGGTCAGATTAAGAAGCTGAATGCAGGTGGGGCTGATGCCTTTCTGAATAAGCCATATTACGAAAACCAGCTTGTGGACACGGCGATCGATGCGGACCGCTTTATATACGGGATGAATAGTGAGTTTGGGGAAATCTCGATTTATGATCCTTACGGGAACGCACTTGTTTATTTTGGAGATATGGATAAATTGGCTCATCAGCAAGGGATCGTGAATTTCCCAACGAGTATGGCCATGAACAGCAAGAATGAGCTATGGGTCGCTGATAGCAGCCTGAACTTGATTCAGGTGTACAAACGGACAGCATTCGGCGAGGCGTTCTTGACGGCATCCAAGCTGTATTACGAGGGAGGCTACGAGGAAAGCAAGCCGTATTGGGAAGTTGTTATGAAAGAAAATGGCATGATGAATCTGCCGTACAATGGGATGGGTGAAATTGCGCTGTTCGAGAAGCGTTATGGGGAGTCTATGGCTCATTTTAAAGATTCCTACGATGCAGCTGGGTATTCGGATGCGTTCTGGAATATACGTTATGACTGGATCCAGAGCTACCTGATCTATTCGATACTTTTGCTGATCCTCCTTATCGTGCTGTTCCGGTTTCTCTTTAGAAAGATCCGGACCTACATGACCGGTCGTTCTTGGCCGCCGTTTGCTGCCCAGTATGGAAGAGAAGCCAAAGATGCCTGGTATATGATGTTCCACCCCTATGAAGGCTTTTACCGGTTGAAAGAACGAAAAATATCGGTGTCCATGATATTGACTCTATTACTGCTTGCGATTGGGATCCGACTTCTTTCCATTTATGGCATGGGCTTTATATTCCATCCCTATGATCTGAGCAGGGTCAATATTAAACTTTCGTTAGCCACCATGATCGTGCCGTGGGTTACATGGGTGATTGCCAACTATTTGGTAAGCTCTGTAAAAGGCGGCGAAGGCCGTTTCCGTGAAATATTGCAGGCGAGCACCTATGCGCTTGTTCCGTACATCGTATTAATGATTCCAGCCACCCTTATTTCCAATATTGTGGTCCTTGAAGAACGGATTATCATCGATTTGATTGTAAAAATCATGTGGTTGTGGGTCATCCTGCTGTTTTTTGTCATGACGCAAGTCATTCATAATTTTGATTTCCTCGAAGCGATTAAAAACGCATGTATCACATTGTTTACGATTGGGATCATATGGATATTCGTCATCATCATTACTGGCCTCAGTTTTAACCTGTATGACTTCCTTATACAGATCTACCGGGAGGTGACCTTCTATGGGTAAATGGTTATGGCCGATAAACCGCAAGTTAGGCATCGCTTCAATTATCGTCATTGTCGTCGTGTACGCTGCTATCATTTGGATCGGAAGATCGGACACATTGCCGAAGCTGCAAGAGATGAACATCGGAGCACCGCAAGTTACTTATGTATCCGTGGCGCAAGGAGAAGAATGGAAGCCGTCAGTCCTCGATTCCGACGGTTTCGCCAAAGTGGTGGAAAACAAACGGTTTATCCTGCTTCTTGATCCGAAGAAAAGTCAAATCGCCGTATTCGATAAACAAAGCGGATATTTGTGGAGAAGCAATCCAGCAAAAGACAAATTGGGTAAAGAAACGGTGAAGGGGACGTTGCTCGAAAACCTGCAATCTCCGTATATATTGGAATATGTTTTGGACAATGAAACGAACCGCAGGTTAACGAACTCTCTCGATCCGAAAATGGCCGTTAGTTATATGCTTATGGGAAATGGTATTCAAGCGATATATACGTATACCGAAATGAAGTTATCCTTTGTCATTCAATATGTCTTAACCGATCATGGGATGGAGGCGATGATTCCCAGTGAAGGGATTAAGGAAACGGGTGCTACCCGTGTCTTCGCAATAAACCTGCTTCCTTTCTTCGGCGCAGTATCGGGTACGGATGAGCAAGGCTATCTGTTTGTGCCAGACGGCCCTGGCGGATTAATCCATTACGACCACAAGCGTCCGGCTACCGGAAACAGTTATGTATTTCCCATTTACGGCAACGATCCGGCGAACTCGCAGGACAGCGACAAAAAGATGCAACGGGAGCAAATTAGCTATCCCGTGTTTGGGTTAAAACGTGGGGAGCAAGCATTTGCCGCCATCGTGAAGGAAGGTAAATATACAGCTTCGATTAAAGCGCTCCCTTCCGGAACCGTATCGACCTACCATTCGTTAAGCGCCAGCTTCAATTACCGTGAGGAGTACAATCGGAAGATAAGCGGAATTACCGAGGAGACGGTTATTGCGATCCGGAAAGAGCGGATTCTCCAAGACCGACGTGTGGAATATCGCTTATTGTCCAGCGATGATGCCGATTATGTCGGCATGGCTTACACGTATCGAAATTACCTTGAGGAAAGCGGGATGCTCGTTCCGAAATTGCAGGCGAAAGACCGCATGCCGTTGCAACTGTCGATCATCGGAGGCGCTATGAAGCCGAAGTTTGGGGGTTACAGTTACCAAACGACGACATCATTCGAACAGACGGAACAAATCGTTGATGATCTGATGCAGCATGGTGTGGCCAATATTCGGGTGACGTATCAAGGATGGCAGAACAGTGGAAATGCCGAAACTGACCAACGATTCCCAATCACCAAAGAGATCGGCGGATACAAAGGGGCCAAAGATTTTGTGAAGACGATGCATGAAAAAGGCGTTCAAGTGTTGTTTGAAGATTTCATCTCATGGACGAATCCGAAGCATTCTGACTTTTCAATAAAATTCGACGGCGTCCGCAGCATAGATACCACCATATTGCGGGGGAAATCCGAACAATTCATCGTGAATCCGATCAAAGCGATACGGAAGGAAAARGAGACGATCGATACCTTTAAGGAGATCGGGGCGGACGGCATCCATTATATCGATGGTCCGGGAGATCTAGTGTTTAGCGATTATAATCCAGACTCCTCGTTATCGCGCGAAGATACGGCATTCTATTACCAGTCGCTGATGGATTATACCCGTAAAGAACTGGGAGCGGTCGGCGTATATCGCGGCAACGATTATGCGTTGGAACATGTCGATTTTATTGTAGAACTGCCTTTTGAATCGAGCTACGATTTTATGATTGATGAGACTGTCCCGTTCTATCCGCTTGTTATACACGGTTCCGTTGAATATACGGCAACAGCCGGCAACTTGCGCAATGTCTATGACGAGGAATTTCTTAAAGCGATTGAATACGGCGCCATACCGTATTTCAAATTGACTTATTCGCCAAGTCGGGATTTGAAGGGAACGGACTACGATTATATTTTCAGCAGCGAATTCGCGATCTGGAAAGACCGAATCGTCGATGAATACGGGAAATTCAATCAACTGGCGGCAGTTTACAATCAACGGATGATCGATCATAAGAAAGTGGAGGATGGGGTCTACATCACGACATATGAGGACGGGACGAGCGTCACGGTGAATTACAACACGAAACAATTCGACGTAACAAGAGGGGGAGTCCAATGAACAATGGACCGGAACGGCGCAAAGGATATTTCTTGTTCCGCTGGAAGGAATACAGCGTCGGTTATCTGTTTATGCTTCCATGGATCATCGGTTTTTGCGTGTTCGTCGCTTTCCCCATCAGTTGGTCATTGTTTAACAGCTTTCATAATGTGAAGATATCGGGCGAAGGATTTACATATGAATGGATCGGTTTAAACAATTATAAACGATTGCTGTTCGAGGATAATGTTTATCCGTTACAAATCATTACGTATTTTCAAGAAACGCTGCTGATGATTCCGTTAATCCTGATTTTTGCATTTTTCGTATCGTTACTCTTGAATCAAAAATTCCCCGGTCGCGGATTGATGCGTGCAATCTTTTTTCTGCCGGTTATATTTGCCACAGGCCAAGTATTAATGGAACTATTCGTACAAGGCGCGGGGAAATTACCTTTTATCGAGCAGTATGATTTGGCAACGATCGTCCATAACTATTTCAGTGAACGAATTGCCAACACAGTGCTTGATATGCTGAGTAAAGCTGTCATCATCTTATGGTATTCCGGCGTGCAAATTCTGCTCTTTATTGCCGGGCTTCAAACAATACCTAGAACAGCTTACGAAGCGATCCGCATTGACKGTGCCTCGGTATGGGAAAGCTTCTGGAAAATAACCCTTCCCGGCATGCTGCCGTTTATAGGGTTAAACGCTGTGTTTACGATCATCGATTTGTTTACGTTTCCGTTTAATCCGATCTTAAAATTGGTTAACACGAATACCTTTAGCAGCGGTATTGGATATGCAAGCGCGATGACCTGGTTCTACTTCGCATTGATTTTGCTGCTGCTCGGCGTTGTATTATGGATAACTTATTATGCATCCAGGGGAAGGAGGGAGTTTCGGTGAAGTTAGAGGAGACATATCAGCAAGCGAAGCTGGAAGTGAGACGAATCATCGCAAGTCGCCGCACGCAACAGGTGAAAAGATTTTTGCTGGGACAAAATATGAATGACGGTTTTATCTCTAAAGTGATTATGATCGCTCTGTTGGCTGTTATCGCATTTCTGTATGTGAAGCCGATTATTTATATGATTTCCACCAGTATGAAAAGCACTGCGGATCTGGTCGATCCCGTAGTCGGGATCATTCCGCGGGGAATATATATCCATAATTACTTGGAAGCATGGAGAGGTCTCCATTATCCGGAAGCGTTTGTCAATACGATTATCATCGCTTTATTCGGCTCCGTATTGCAGGTGTTTACTTGTGCGCTAACCGGATATGCAATGGCTCGATTAATATTTCCCGGCAAACGTATATTTATGAGTTTGATATTCATTGCATTTCTGGTTCCTTCCCAAGTCACAGCGATTCCGCTGTATGCCATTTACGACAAACTTGGCTTGTTGCATACGCCTTTTGCATTTCTTATACCGGCGGTATTCGGACAGGGAATCCGGGGGGCATTGTTCATTATTATTTTTAGGCAATTTTTTATGACACAGCCGAAAACGTTGGAAGAAGCAGCCAAGATGGACGGGGCATCGGTTTTTCGGTTATATTTTCGCGTTATGCTACCGCTTGCCAGCTCCGCTTGTCTCGTAGTATTCCTGTTTTCATTCATTTGGTACTGGAATATGCATTATGAAGCGTCGATGTTTCTGGGCAGCGACTACGTCCCTCTATCCTTACAATTGGATATGCTGCAGAAGGAATTGATGGGCGATTCGAGGCTAAATTTCTCAGCCGCCGTAGGCAAAGATCCGGTAACGGAAGGGCCTAAGATGGCTGCTGCCTTCCTGATTATACTACCGCCACTAATTGTTTATTTGTTTGCGCAGCGATGGTTTACGGAAGGGATAGAGCGCACGGGATTGGTCGAGTGACTTCTGAGAGGGTTTATGCCAATATTCMGATCTGTGTTAACGGTTCTGGATGTTGTTCATAAAAAAATCCCCCTGCAAAGCAGGGGGAACAATGAGATGAACTGGAGGAATGGAAAATGTCAAATCAAAAAACGACCCCACAACAGGACAGTCATGAAGAGGAGAAGGCGGGAATGAGCAGCATTTTGAGCAGGAGGAAATTGTTAACCGCGTTAGGAATGTCCGGTGCAGCACTGGCTGCAGGAGGATTGCTGCCGACGTCGGCCTTTGCGGCCGGAAACGGAAACGCCAACGGAATCAGAGTGGTTGCCGAACAAGTAGTTCAAGAGATGGTTCCGCCGATGATGAGCGAATCGTGTGTTCAAACGGCTACGGTTGCGGAGCTGCGTGCGGTGAGTCTACCGGTAGATACTCTTTATTATGTGACGGATAGTGGGCAGGAAGGGCATTTTTATTATGACCCCGCTGATAACGCATCCGCTGATAATACGGGAGCTGTGTTGGTGTCGTCATCCGGAGCCAGGTTTAAACGGATTATGGAGGGAGAGATCGATGTCCGGTGGTTCGGAGCAAAAGGGGATGGTATTGCGGATGATTCGGCGCCGTTGATGAGTGCAATGATCTTTGCTGCACAAAAGAATAAAAAGGTATTTATTCCGAAAACCGATTTCAGTTATAACATCGCTTCCACGATCCGGGTTCCCCTCGACAGCGGTGAGGAACTGATCATCGAATCTAACGGTGCGTTAATCAAGCCCGCTAGTTTGTTCAGCTCGACAACGATATGGAAACTGACGCAATTCGACGAAAGGGTCTTTTTATCCATTGGTAAAATATCACAAGGCACGAATGTCAGTACGGCCTTTGACAACAACGTGAATACCTCCGTCAAAATTAGCGGTTTGATCGTCGACGGCTCAGTCATTTCCGTTGTGCCCAACACGAACGGATATGCAACCACAATTGGAGTCGGGATACAGATTTCGGCTGAAAATGTCGAAATATCCCATTGCCTAATCCAAAATATGTTCGGTTACGGTCTTCGGGTCCATGGTCCGAAATATTTCACTGCTTCGAACAGTAAATTTTTGGAAGTTGGCGGTAGAGGAATGACGCCTCACACGGGGGGGGATTATGATGCGTTTGGGGACGGTTTGTTTACTTCCAGCGTGAAAGAAGGAGGGATGGTTTCTATAGCGGATTGCGACATTCACGGAATCTCATCTCTGGCCAAACGCAGTCGCAGCGCCATTACTTTCGAATTTGGAATTCATAAGTATACGTCCAATATTTCCCGCTGTAAAATATCGAAGTATGCTAAAGGGTTTCATATCGAAGAAAATGTTCCTTCATTTATTGTGATCGACGATTGTGATCTGTCGGATTTTAATTTTGGCATTGCTAATGTCCTCAATAACGGCGGCAGGTGCATGATCAATAACTCGCGGTTTGTGGTGAGTGATATTGACCGACAGGACTTCGGTAGCCCATTGATCATACTTAACATGTCGGATATCGGGGTGTATTTCTGCAATTGTATCATTGATTTGGATTGTGAGAGAACGTATCAGTCCATTCCCTATGTCAAATTGTTCGACAAGTGCTCCATTTACGGCCATAATAAAAATCATTTTTTTGCCGATGCAAGTTCGAAATTTACATCCTGTACATTTTACGATTTCGGCGGAGCCTACTTCTCTTTCTCTCATTGGGGGAACACCGGACAATATTTCCTTGAAAATTGCGATTTTTATGGCGGTGAGGATATAACGGCTTCGGGGGCGAGATTGGAGTTCGTCAACTGCAGGCACTATGCTGAAGGCAAACGGCTGATCGGCACGAATCTTACTGCGGCGAATGACGTTTTTCCCAATTTGAACGGAGAGTGTGCCGTTATCGGCATTACGGGTACAACTTGTCAGATTAAGCCGGACACTTCCTTCTCCCCCTTGTGGGGTTCGGTAATGCGCTTGGCGGCTATCATTTATAGCCACGATCTGAATCCGACCAGACGGTTCGGCAGAAGCGTGATGAGTAATTTGTCATTGATCGGAGGAGGTTACCGGATTGTGAAGTTCAAGGTTGCTTCCTCCGGCAGTTGGGTGGTGGACGGAGCACCCGAACTTGTGGGTACAGATCAATCCGCTGAGGGGTTCAATATCGTCACTTCCGATGGAGGCATTACTTGGTCGAAGGATCCGAACGGTTTCAATGGGCAGTGGGTTGCAGGGTTTGATGTAGTCATTATTCCGGTACATTATTTAACTTATGTTCAATAAATGAGCGAAAATAGAGTTAATAGTTGTGCAATCCATTCCGCATCAGAAACGTCTGTCTTACGACCGGGCATAGGTGCGATACCACCAACTGGATCAAAGTGAAAACACTTACGAAGAGGAGTTTAAATGTATGGGTGCGTTTAGCCCTATCCATATCATATTGATTGTTATTGTAGCTTTATTGTTGTTTGGGCCTAGTAAGCTTCCGGAATTGGGCCAAAGCCTTCGGTAAAACGCTTAGGGAATTTAAAAATGGGACCAGAGACATTATGAATGACAATGACGAGGCACCACAAGTTCAGCCTGCGCCGCGTAAAGAAATTCATTCCGAGAAAGCAAATGTGGAAGAAGCTCAATATCATGAAGTGAGTACCGAAGCAAAGGAGAAAAAACCACAGACAATCGCAGATTAACAGATTGAACTTTGAGCTGATGACAGATAAGGCTCGTGAAATGATGCAAGACGATGCGTTGTCTCTTGTTGAGCATTTGGGCGAATTGGGCAAACGAATATTTTGGATTGTTGCTGTGACCGTCTAAATGAGGTACTGAACAAGAAACCCTGATCAAGAATAGTAAATGGAGGGATTACAGTGATATTAACAAAAGAACAAATTAATTTTTTTGAAACATTTGGATTTATTAAATTCCCACAACTTATGGCCGATCGTATCGATTGGATCATAAATGAATTTACACTTACATTTCCAAATACGAATATACATGATGGATCGAAACGTACCTGTGTCTTTCCTTTTATCGATCAACGGATGAGTGTTTTGCTTGACGATCCTAGGTTACTGGCCATCGGAAAAGCCCTGCTGGGTGATGATTTCAACTATATGGGAAGCGATGGGAACTATTACACAGGTAATACAGGCTGGCATAGAGATACTTATCAACCGAATCATAAGCATATCAAGATTGCCTTTTATCTTGACAAGCTTGATGGGGATACGGGGGCACTGCGCGTAATTCCAGGAAGCCATCGCATGGAGGAGGATCAATTTGGTAAGGACTGGTGGGAAAAAGTGGGAAGGAGTGATGTGCACTGGGGTATAGATGGGGAGAAGGTTCCGGCTTACGTACTAGACGTTATTCCCGGAGATGTTCTGGTTTTTAACCACAATACATTTCATTCCGCTTGGAACGGGACTACCCACCGGAGAATGTTCACGATGAATTTGTGCGAGCGGTACAAAGACGATGAATTCTCGGATTTGCTTGACTATATATCAGGCGCATCCAGATTCTGGGTTGACCGATACTATTCAGAGATCATGATGAATACGGCATCTCCGGAGAGAATGAAGCATCTGGAGCAAGTGATGGCTAATGATGGCCATCTGGCTGCATTAAGTGCAGAAATGCGTTTGACGATGTCCGAGCCTGCTAGGGGATAACAAATATTCGATGAGGTGCGTGGGAGAATAAAATAGGAAGAGTCGATGCACATGATAAAAAGCCCTCCTCTATTATACTGATAAAGGTTTCGCAGCCAAATCAGTAGGAGAGGAGGGCATCCATGGACAATTCGAGTCTATCACATACGAAGTGGGATTGCAGATACCATATCGTATTCATTCCCAAGTACAGACGCAAAGTAATGTACGGAGAAGTAAGAAAGGATATCCGGGTGATCATCAAAAAGCTGTGTGAGTACAAAAACGTGGTGGTTGTTGAAGGAATCGTCTGCATCGATCACATCCATCTCTGTGTAAAAATACCACCTAAGTTGAGTGTATCCGAGTTCATGGGGTATTAAAAAAGTAAAAGTGCCTTAATGATATTTGATCGTCATCTTGAATTTAGGGCGAAAGGAAATCGACATTTCTGGGCTAAAGGGTATTTCGTCAACACGGTGGGAAAAAAATGAAGTGGGGATCAGAAAGTACATCCAGAACCAAGTAGAAGTGGATCAACTTGACAGCGGCTTGGTTAAATCTCCTGTTTCTATGAAGTCGACGGCGTATGTGAATTATCTTTCGATTTCAATAACTACATTTACTTCCGAATATATTATTCTTTTATTGTAGTGTGCAATTAACCATTAATCAGTAGAGCAGATTCGAGAGGAGTAGTTTACTAATGGCAGTTAGAATCGGATTTATAGGTGTTGGCGGGATAGCAGAGCATCACATCAACACGTTAAAAAAGGTAGAACACGCTCAAATCACCGCCGTATTCGATATTAATCAAAGCAGATCCAAAGAGGTTGCTGAAACCTACGGAGCCAAGTCTTATGAAAGCACCAAGCAGCTGATCGATTCTGGAGAAATCGATGCTTTGTTTATATGCACGCCCCCTTTTTCGCGCTCAGGTATTGAAGAAGCTGCTGCTCGCAAGGGGATTCACTTGCTGTCGGAGAAGCCTGTAGGCTTGAATATGGAAGAGGTTCATAATAATGAACAAATCATTCGCGAGTCTGGCATCATTAATTCCTCCGGATATTGTTTGCGTTACCAAGATATCGTCGCTAAAGCGAAAGCCTATTTAAGCAACAAACAGATCGATTTGGTCTTGTCATACCGACTTGGCAGTATGCCAGGTGCAAGATGGTGGAGAATGCTGGAGCAATCAGGCGGCCAATTAGTTGAGCAATCAACGCATCAGCTTGATTTGATTCGTTATTTAGCAGGAGAGTTCAAGGAAGTCCATGCCATTCATGAACAAAGATCTATCCAGAAGATCGACCCGGAAGCAACAGCTTATGATGTTGGAACTGTATCCTTCATCTTGGAGTCGGGAGCCATCGGTAATATAACCAGCAGCTGCTTGGCGAAATATGTTGGGCGCGGTGGTGTAGAGTTCTATGGTCAAGACTTCTTCCTCTCCATTGATGGTATGACGCTGCGGATCAAGGATGACAATCAAGATTTGACAGAAGTTTCGGAAGTTGATTTTTATTATGAGCAGGACAAAGCATTTATCGAGGCTGTAAGAACTAACCAACCCAGCTTGGTGCTGTGTGATTATTCCGATGCAGCTGTAACTTTAGCTGTAACATTGGCAGCCAATGACTCATCAGCGACAGGAAAGTCCATTACACTCGGAACAGGGAAGGGGAATTTACCTTGTTAAAATCGATTAATCAATGGTGCTTTAAGTACCATACATCCCTGGAACAGGTACTGGCAGTTAGCAGCAGCGCAGGCTATGACGCTGTGGAATTAAATTTATATGAGCCTGGTGGCATTGGCTTAACAATGGATATAACCGCGGCAGAAGCTGAAAAGGTTGGTAATCTAGCCCGCAGCCATGGACTTCAGCTGCGCAGCTTGTCGACTGGCCTCATGGGGCAGAATCCCTTGTCCTCTGCAGATGCCTCGGTGCGTGAGCAAGGCCGCCGCGTTGTCACGAAACAACTGGAGCTAGCTGAGCTACTTGGCATTGATACTGTGCTTGTCGTACCAGGAACAGTAGATCCAGATACATCGTATGATCAATGCTACGATCGCAGCCTGAAGGAACTGAAGCTTCTGGCATCAGAAGCTGAGAGACGCAAAACCCGGATCGGCATTGAAAATGTGTGGAACAAGTTCCTGCTATCTCCATTGGAGATGGCGCGTTACGTGGATGAGATCGGTTCACCTAATGTGGGTGTCTACTTTGATGTAGGTAACATTTTATTGTATGGCTATCCGGAGCAATGGATTCGTATATTGGGTCCTCGCATCTTCAAAATTCACGTTAAAGATTTCCTGACAGCCGTTGGTAATGGCAATGGCTTTGTCTCCCTGCTTGCCGGGGATGTCAATTGGAAGGCTGTCCGCGAAGCTCTGCATGAAATCGGCTACACAGATACACTAACTGCTGAGCTCGGCATCTACGCTGCTGATCCGCTGCAGTTAGTGTACGATACCTCTCGCCATCTTGACATTATCATCGGTGGCGAAGCTAAATAAGCTTTGCCCATCAGAAGTGCCTAGAAAAATTGAAATCGGCTCCATTATAATAAAGGTGAGGGACTTATCAACACGTAAACATAAATTTCTAAGAGAGCAGCGGTACTATGTCAAGTCCCTGAAATGAGATGAATTGACAGTACGGCATTCTTTTCAGGGGGTGAGCCAGAAAACGGCAAACTCAAACTAAACCTGCCCTACCTAGATTTCCGGATATTTCCTGTTTATCTAAGAAATGGGCGGTTTTGTGGCGGAACCTATGTCAACCGTTTTGTCGGATCACTTCTCTGGGTTCGTAGAGTCGGTTGGTTCGCAGCAGATAGTCTACCAACCGCACTAATTTACGAGCTGTGAGCGCAAGGGCACGTTTTTCGGCATATTTAGCCGGCTCCGCTTTCTTGAGACTGTAGTACTGAGCGAATACAGTGTCGTGCACCTGGACACTCTTCGCTGCTTGTGTGAAGTAGTACTTCAGATAGCGGTTTCCGGATTTAATGAGCCGAGATTCAACGCCTTTAAAGTCGCCAGACTGGTTTTCTGTCCAAGCGAGACCTGCGTACTTGGCAAGCCCCATTTGGTTAGGAAATCGCTGGATGTCGCCAATCTCCGAAAGGAGTCCGGCGGCAAAAATCGTACTAATTCCCGGTACAGACGTTAGCGTCTGCGGGATGGTCGCCAGGTGCTCCTCAATCGCTTTTTCTAGCGACTTTGCCTGCTCTTGAAGCGATCGGATGACACGAATGTTCGAAGCCATCGCTAGATTGATAGCGTCAGACATCGCTTTGGGCAATCTGTAAGACGAGCGCGCGGCCTTCTGTAAGGCCTCGGCTACACCCTCTGGGTTCTCGAAACGGTTTTTACCGCATTCCGCCACAAACGTGGTCAAATGTTCGATGGGCATAGCGATGATTTGTTCGACGTCCACGAACTGTTCAATTACCGCCAGACTTGTAGCTGATGTTTTCTTACGAAGCGGTCCGGAATTATAGCTGCTGAACTTCAGGAATAAATTGGTCAGCAGGAAATTGGTCTCCCGTGTCAAAGTCTGTACAATGTGGAATCGAGTTCGCGATAGGCGCTGCAACGCTGCGAGGGACTCGCTCCACGTAAAGGCACGGGGTAGATGACCGGATCTGAGCTTAGCGGCGATGAACCAGGCGTCTACCCTGTCGTTTTTAGGGGCGTCCAGAAAGTGTGTCTTCTTAAACACCTTGATTAGACTGGGATTAAACACGTAGACATCATGTTCGTAAGGCTCGAAACTCAGCACACTCTCCAAGTAACGTGCGAGATGGCTAGAGTAACAACCGGTCGCTTCCAGACCGAAGCGGATCTGTGTCAAGCTGTGCTTCTGCATTAGAGAAATCATCCGCTGATGCAAAGCATAGATACCGGGCTCGTCATTGGTGATGGTAAAGCGACTTAAGGATTTGGTGCTGTCCCCTTCGGGAAGGCAACAGACAACGTTGTTCTTACTGCTTACATCGATCCCGACAAATAAGATGGGAATGGTGTTCACCTCCAATCGTTATGAACTGGGTGCCTACGGTCCTGGGATATCCTTGGGAAATCTCTCCGCTTACAGCCTTGCAAGCTATAGGCATACACCGCGGCCCATCGGTGCACGAACCTTCCTCTGCAATGCGGAAGGGATGGCGACGCGCGGGATGCAGTCAGCGTGTAGGTAAATACGGTAGAGGCCAAGGGAATACTCTCAAATGGAAGAACCCGACTGATCGAGTCTACAGGAGGAAAAGGAACATTCCCGTCGGTAGCACCTACTGGCATTTTCCCAAGGATAGCCCAAGATCGTAAACACCCAAGATTTGGTCCCTTCGGGACGCTCCCGCGCCTTCGCTTGGGCTGCGTTCTCCACAAGGACAAGATTTCAGTTTTCAAAGTACAAAAAGTAATAAGAGCAACCCCGAATCAGGAGCTGCTCTTAGCATACAAGGAGGGGGAACGATGTCAATTATGCGATTTGTGGTCGTCGGTACTGGATGGGTAGCTGGGGAATATTTAAAAGCGATTCATGCTCGAAAGGATGCAGAGGTTTACGGTGTAGTTAGTCACAATATCGAGCATGCGAAACAGAGATTAATGGAATTGTCTATTGATGCTCGTATATCCAGCAATTTCGAGGAAGCCGTAAAGGATCCGAACGTCGATGCTGTCGTATTATGCTCTACCCCGGATATCCGATCGGAGCAGGCCATACTGGCTGCTCGATATGGAAAACATATTGTCTTAGAGAAACCCTTGGCAATGGATCGAAAAGCTTTATTGACTATGGCCGATGCGATTCATTCAAGCAAAGTTCATACCGTTGTTGGATTTGTCCTGCGCTGGAATCCATCGTTTCTCAACACAAAAGCATTGATCGAAGACGATGCTATCGGTCGTATATTCATGGCTCAAATCGATTATTGGCATCATGTTGGGCCGCAGTACCCACAGTATCGCTGGAGCAAGGGGAAAGCGCTCGGCGGCAGTAGTATAATGTCGGCCGGCTGCCATGCTGTCGATGCTATTCGATATTTCGCTGGCGATATCGAAGAAGTAACAGCTTATAGCTGCCGAACTTGGGTAGATTCCGAATATGAATTTGATCCGAACGCTATTGCCATATGCAAGCTTAAGAATGGCGGTATTGCTAAGGTATCCTCCTCCCTTGAATGTAAGACGCCTTACAAGTTCAATATGCATTTACTTGGGGAGAAAGGGACGATCATGAACAACCAATTTTTTAGCCATAAGCTGCCAGGTCAAACCGATTATACAACCATACCGACCATCTTGCCGGACAGTGGGGACGTATCACATCATCCCTTTATTGAAGAAATTGATGACTTTGTGTTATCGCTTCGTCAAAACACCAAAACTCGCTGCGACTTTTTTGATGCCCTTCATTCGATGGAAACTTGTTTTGCCATTGATGAATCCATTGCAGAAGGCAGAAGCGTTAAGGTGACAGAGTTCCACAAATAGAAGAATAGAGGCATGGATATCGATGGGATGAAGTGTGGTGAGGTGTGATGTAGGTTACCGAATTTTGGTTCTCTCTGTATCGTTCCACACAACATCGAACTATGGAGGGAATTTAGAATGGGGTATTCGTTCCCAATCATCGGTTGCAGGCATGGGCACATCGGTGTGTTTATTCAGGAAATGCTGGCATTAGGGCATCTGTGTATAGGGATATATGAAACAGGTGACCGTTCTCTAGCCTCTCATTTCTCTGAACAATACTATATTCCGATAGTTGATGATTTGGCAATGGTAATATCACCTTCCGTTCATATTGTCGGTTCATCTGCGATTAACAATGAAAAAATCGATGTCATTGAACTGTGTGAAAAATACAATAAACATGTGATGTTAGATAAACCCGCTGTAACCAATCGGGATGGGCCTTGAACGATTGAAAAAATAATGGATCGAGGAAATACGCAGATTGGGATGTTATTGACAGAACGATTCAGGAGTTCCGTCTATTTGTTGAAGCAATTCATGGATAGTGGCGAGATTGGAGAAATCGTCCACATTTCAATACGAAAACCACATCAGCTTTCTCCCACTAGCAGAGCACCTTGGCATTTCTCTCGGGAGCAGAACGGCGGCATTGTTGTAGATCTGCTTATCCATGATTTTGATTTACTGCGGTGGCTTACAAGCAAGGAAATATCAGTTATCCACTGCATGAAGTCAAAGACAATTTTACCGCAATATCCGCAGTTTTATGATGTTGCATCCGTGCAGATACAGATGGACAACGGTATACTGGCTCAATTATATGCGGACTGGCATACACCGGAGAAGTGCTGGTCGTTCGGTGATTGCCGCATTTATGTTACCGGTACGAGAGGGAATATTGAATTACGTTTATGTGGCGATCCAGCAGTGGACAAGGATGAGCTATTCTCCCTGACCACAGATAAGGAGCCTTTCCGGCATGTAGAATTACCTGCGGTTCCTATTAATGTGACTCAGGATTTTCTGGCAGGAATCGAAGGGGAATTCAGCATAATTACGAAGAAGGATGTATATCAGGCATCCCAAGCTACCATTCAAGCGGATGAACATGCATTCATTAACAACAACTTTGAGAATATTTCCTTGTTTGACATCAGTAACTAAAACCAAGGAGGAATGATGATGGCTGGCATAGGACCGATTGGAATTATTTTGATTGTTTTAGTTGCGCTTTTGTTATTTGGTCCCCAGAAATTGCCTGAATTAGGACGAGCTTTCGGCTCGACCTTGAAGGAATTCAAGAGAGGCACGAGGGATATGCTAATTGATGAAGATAAAAAGGAAGATAAAAAGAACGATCGTTTAAGGGAAGATAACAAAGAACTTTAGAACGAGATACTATCAGCATGGATTTCAGAAAATTCTATAATATGCTTCTGTAGCTTGTTAGACAATGCTTTCAGAAGCATATTATACCTGAAATATTCATAGAGCACTGAGTTACATGGTTGGACTGGGAATGCAAGGGAATTGCATTTTCGGGAATCATTAAAATCTGTGTTTTGAGGATGCAATGGAGTGGCTTTCTTAAGCGGTCACGAATCAAATTAGAAATATCCATTATGTGGGTGTTGAAATGGACATGCTTGCCCGTTGCACCGGAATAAGCCTTTTGCAATTGAGCTAAATTACACTAACCATCATCCAAATCTAGGCAAGCGTTGGATATTGTTCAGTGTTTGGATGAACGGCTCTTTGTAAATGCAAGAGCTGCACAGTTTCCATGTCCAGTAACGGCCGGAATAGATCAGTTTTCCAGCAATTTTAATCAGCTTGGTACGCAGGGTTTCCATTCGTCCCGGCTTGAATGCTTCGGGTAAACAGAGTCGACGAAACCAGTTGTTAAAGTTGTACGCCAGCATCGCCAGTTGCAATTTAACCGCATTGGATTCGAATCCGGTGCTGCTCATCTTGTGGCAAGCAAAACCGTTCTTCGCTTCCTTGATGAAATTCTCCATGTGTCCGCGTTGAAAGTAAAACCGAATGACATTGCGCGGTTGCAGGCTCATGTTCGTAGCAATAAAGGTGAATTGAAAATGAAGTTCTCCCGCAAGACGTTCCATCTTGACGACCACACGGCGCGCACAGTTCCAAGACTTCGCCCTGTACTGAAATTCACGGTAATGAACTTGCCGCTCATGAAGCTTTTGAGCATTAAGCACTTGATTTGCCATCGCTTGCGCAGCAGATTGCAGACGGGCATTGGCTTTCAGACGAATCGCGTATTTATGTCCCTTCGTTTCGGCGAGATCAAACAATCCCGGTACAGCAAAGCCGCTGTTACCGCGAAAGAAAGCGAAGCCTTCGGTGTCCAAGATTGATACCGCTCCAGAACAGGTCCCATAAACCGCACGACCTGGCGAGAAGTGTATACGTTGCCGGCACGAAGTTCAGCTCGCAAGCAATCGCCGGTCAATCCGTCAAAGCAAAACAACGGATGAAATCCATTTTGTGCATAGTGATGATTATAGTTCGATCCGTGCTGCTTACCGGAGGCGGTAAACCCAGAGGAATCCAAATCCAGAACAAACTGATCGCGCGGTTCGATTGCGTATGCGCGACCTTGTAGGACTTCATTTATACGCTCCAACGATTTAGCTGTTGCAATATCCGCTTTATCATTAAAGCGAGAGATTGTCGGCTGTGAAGCGAGTCGTTCTTTTGCCATCTATGGGGTCAAAAGGGGTTCGTGAGACAAGTCATCCGCATGATCATCAGTGTGATAGCCGCAAAGATGCTGATAGATCTTCTGCAACGCAACATCTGAATTAGGATGGTCCCGATGAACAACAGGATCGTTGACAACGAGCAATTGCTTAACGGTCTGAGACAGACCCAGTTTGTAATCGAATTCCTTATATAGAAGCAGGCCAGCATCCGAGGTTAGATCACCGCCATCAAAATTCACTTTCATTCGGGGGTTGAAGTTCATGCCGTACTCTTGTAAACTTGCCATAGAAGAGTCTCCTTTGTAGTTTTGGTGCGTTTGGTCACCATCAATACTACCAAAGTAAGGACTCTTTTTCCATATTTCCGATTCACTTTTCAAATGAATCGCTAAATCACTGTAATCCCTTGTTGCTATTGGTCCTACGGCATTTTTAGTGTGGTGCTACGAATATTTCAGGTTATAGTCTTTACACGGTTGCATAACAAAAGAATTGGAGGGTGAAGGGATGTCAAAGGGCGATGCTATCTCTTTGCTGGAACATATAGAAGAGCTTAGAAAGCGACTCATATGGGTGTTGTTGGTGTTTGCTATAACAATGACAGGCGGGCTGTTTGCGGCAAAACCTGTGCTGCTTTTTTTGAAAAACGCACATCCCGCTTCAGAAATTTCTTGGAATGCTTTTTCACCTTGGGATGCAATTAGTAGCTGGATGCAGGTTGCTTTTGCCATATCTCTTTCGGTTTCATTACCGTTTATCCTATTTCAGGCTTGGTTGTTTGTAAAACCGGGTTTGTATGTTGTTGAGCAAAAAGCTGCAGTTAAATATATACCGATCGCCTTTCTTTTCTTTATCATAGGATTATCCTTCTCTTATTATATTGTTTTCCCTATGGCGTTCTCCTTTACAACCGCTGTAACTAAGAGCATGAATTTGACGGAGACATATGGCATAGGCCAATATTTCTCATTTCTGTTCAATATCTTAATACCGACGTCTGTTTTATTCGAATTGCCGATTGTGGTCATGTTTTTAACCAAAATTCGTGTATTAAATCCATCCAGATTACGGAAGTTGCGTCGTTACGCTTATTTGTTACTTATTATTATCGCAACTGTTGTTACTCCTCCGGATTTAATATCCGATATCCTTGTTGCTGTACCTCTTCTTTTACTATATGAATTAGGCATACTTCTTTCACATATTGAATATCGTAAGCAGTTGACAAATAGTTTGGATTATTAAGCAGTCTTAGGAAAAAGTTTGGTTATTTACGTAGGCAAGTAGAACTCTATCCCTACATGGATTGGAATTGCCTCACAGATGAGTTTATACCTGAAACAGTGAATAAAGTATATCTGGTACCTCAACTTTTGGAGTTTCCCTATTTATTAATCCACAGATGGTGGTCTTCGAGAAAAACGTAAACCCTGCAATACGCCGAATGGGCGCTTGCAGGGTTTTTGTTTTGAACGTTCGGATCGATACTTTGTTCTTAAATCTACATGCAATCTTGTTCAACATCGATTCGATCGTTGTGAATGGTTACCTTCGAACTGCCGGATAGGTATTCCGTATACCCGCACACGACCGTTTCCTTGGTACCGCCTTTAGAATCGGTGTATTTGAGGTAGATGGCGCCTTCACTGGTTAGTTGAAGCTTGGGTTTGAATTTGACGCTCTTTCCTGCGGCTACTTTTTTGTCGTAAACATGCTTTGAACTGCGCGATACGATTCCGGTCTCCACGGCAACGATATCATAGTCCGACTTGATTCCGGCGTAGTTAGCTCGTGGGCGAAGCAATCTGTGACCGATGCAATATATGCAGGATGGCTAAAGGGTTATGAGGATGTGACTATTCGTCCACAGACGTTCATCTCCCGCACTGAAATGACAGTGTTACTCATGCGCGCGTTTATTTTATCTTCTATACGTTGACAATCGACCGCGAGCTGGATCAAATCGTTGCTGAGACGCAGCAAGCATCCGTGGCGATTCGCGAATCTGAAAATTATATCGCAACAGCGGAGCTGCTGCGAGCCTATGTGCCATTGAACGGCATGCTGAGGATTGTGAATGAAAGAGATACAGATCGTTACAAAGAGCCAAAAGTCACCACTCCGTCTGAAACGGATTTAAGTAGGGAGTCAGCCATTTTTTATCCAAAACGGCAGGCGGAGCGGATCGTCATTAATGGCAAAAATTATGGTTTCGTATCGATTCCGTTTATCGGACCTGATGGGAATGTTGCAAATGTACAGGCCACAAAAAGCTTAGAGGAATTAATGGCGCTGCTTGGAATTTTACGCATCGTACTATTATGTGTATCTGCTGCTGTTATGATTCCGGCGATCATATCGAGCGGTATATTGGGAAGTCTTATTATGCGGCCTATTTCGGCGATGACGAAGACAATGCAAGAAGTTGCTCGCAGCGGCAAATTTGTGAAGCTGAAGCAGGATGGACGGTCAAAGGATGAGCTTGTTGAGATGGGCGAGACGTTCAACGAAATGATCGGGCTGCTAGAGATAAGCTTCAGCAAACAGGAGCAGTTCGTATCTAATGCATCCCATGAGCTGAAAACGCCTTTAACGATTATTGAAAGTTACGCCAGTCTATTGAAGCGAAGAGGGCAGCAGCGACCGGAGCTCTTCATGGAATCGGTGGAGGCAATCCATTCGGAAGCGGTCCGGATGAAGGTGATGACCGATCAGCTTTTGCTGCTCGCAAAACCTCATAGCCACTGGTCGCTTGTAATGGATACGATCGAGCTGCTTCCTTTAGTCGAACAAACGACCACAAGCTTCCGCAATACCTATAATAGAAAGATAACACTGGTACAGGCGGACGACAAGCAGCTGCTTGCTTTTACAGATGCAGATATGCTGAAGCAGTTGTTGTTTATTTTGCTCGATAATGCCAGAAAATATAGCAGTGACGGGATTACGGTTAAGGTTGGCGATAACCTCAGCAATAGTTTTATCGAAGTGACGGATCGGGGAATTGGAATTCCTGAGGATGAGCTTCCGCTTGTCTTTAATCGTTTTTATCGCGTAGATAAGGCTAGAAGCAAAGAAGCTGAGCAGGAAGGGGGAGCCGGACTTGGCCTGTCACTGGCAAAAGAAATTTCCGAAGTGATCGGGGTGAAGATAACGCTGGAAAGTCGTGAAGGTGAAGGCACGACAGCTTTACTGTCCATCCCTCTTAAACAGTCGGCACAAACTTCCCTTTCTCAGTAAATTATAATAATTATAGGTTATGATGACAAAAAACCAATAAAGGGGATGATCATATACCATTTCAAATTACGCGTAGATTTTGGATAATAGCCGCGTCCCTTTTTTTCGCCATTCTGGTATTGGTTGCTGTTATGGTTCTAATCTTACGCTCAGACAATAAGGCTAGCCTAACGCTTAACGAGGCGAAACAAGAGGTTTTGAGTCAATATAAAGGTGAAATCGTAAGTGCAGAGCTAAACGGCCGGTCCTATCTTGTTCGTTTGCAATCTGAAACAGGATTATATGAATTGAACGTAGACAAGGATAATGCCGGAATTACGGCGATCAAAAGTATTGAACGGTATGAGAGCCGGATCCCAGAGGGGACGRCATCTCCCAGTGAGAATCCGACTCCGACTCCGACTCCGACGAACGAGCAGGAGACCGATCCGCCGCCAACAACCTCTACCGACTCACCCTCCAATAGGCCTACTCCTAATCCGGCTGTCTTGCTGAATGAAGACGAAGCTGCCAAGCTGGCCTTGGAAAAGGTTAATGGGACAGTTACTGACGTTGATATTGATAAGGTTCAGAGTAAGTGGTATTACTTTGTAGAAATTGATACACCAGATGGGCGGGAAGCAGACGTTCAGTTAAATGCGGCTTCCGGGGCGATCGTATCTGTAACGTGGGATGATAATGACATGGAAGACTAGTGGAAGTGAGACCTAGTGCATAATGTTTATCATCAAATTCTAATGTAGCTGTAATCTTGCTCATAGTTAGCTAGGGTAGAGTATAAGTGAGCTAAGCAAGCAGCTAACAAAAGGAGGAAGATAAACATGAACAAAAAAAGTTGGATCATGACGATAGCCATTGCAACGGTGATAGCAGTTCCCGGATCAGCTATTGCAGCGAATGCCATTTCACCCAACATCAGCAAGGAAAAGGCGAAGTCGATTGCATTGAAAGAAGTGCCGGGTACGATCACGGATATTGAATTGGAACGCGAAAAAGGCGCTATTTTTTATGAAGTGGACATTACTAAAAAAGATAGCTTTGAAGAGGTGGATGTTTATATTGCTGCGGATTCGGGAAAAGTGTTGTACACGGTAAATGAAGATCATGATGATGATGATGACGAGCGTGATGCAACGACTTCAGCGGTAACGCCAAACCCTCCGGCTGCCGGTGGTTCAAAAAATGTGATTACAAAAGAGCAGGCCGGTAAGCTGGGTTTGACAGCAGTGAAAGGCGAAGTGCTGAATGTAAAAAGTGATTGGGATGACGGAATCCAGCAATATGAGGTAAAGATCAAGACGAATGAAAGGATTGCCGAAGTAGACATTGCAGCGGCAGGCGGCAGAATTCTATCGATCGATTATGACGATAAAAATGATGATAATGATGATGACTACGATAATGATGACTATGATGAAAACGATAACGATTAGAAGGATTACCGGGAGTAATGTTGTCTAAAACAGTGTTGCCAGTAAGAGTACCTTTAATGATATTGACCATTTCGAAAAAAGAGGCTTTTCATGAGTTCCTATTGGAACTTAATGAGAAGCCTTTTTATTATGAATTGCGTAGACCTTCAAACAATTGAATAAGCTTTTCTTGTTTTTTTAAAATGAATGCGATCCTGACTCTCGGCCTGGGTCAGACGAGCTTGGGAACCATCAACTGTCCGAGCAGCATAGTAGGCATAAAATCTATTATGGACAACTAAGCTCCAAAATTTCTAGAGTAACAACGACAGAATCGCGATAACTATCTTGACAAACATCGTTGATGATATTAATGTATTCAACGACTGGTAGGAATAGGTAATAAGAGAGAAGATATTACAGATCGGAGGAGTTATTACAAAAATGAGCTTATCTAATAAGAGTAAATATCTCAAGTTGAGGAACGCAGTTATACTAACATCTATTTTGTTAATCCTGTTTTCCTCCTATAAAATTATCGCCTATCAAACAGATAGTTCGAAAAACAAAAAAACATACTCTGAAATGGAAAGACTTTATTATAGAGAGGTGTTAGCTGAGCCAATAAAAGGACCAAAAATAGTAGCTAGCATTAGCCATAGTGATGAACAAATTGACAATGTACAAATTGATGAATTACAAATGCTTGAAAAGGTAGATCAACCTCAAACATTGTTGATCCAAAATAAATTTAATGAGTTATTAAAGAAAAATGAAGAAGTGGTCGGATGGCTAAAAATCGAAGGTACTGTTATTGACTATCCCATAGCACAAGCAGTGGATAATGAGTTTTACTTAAAACGAGATATTTATAAAGAAAAAAGTGTAGCAGGCAGCATTTTTATGGATTATAGAAACGATATAGAGAGTGAAAATAAAAACACTATATTGTATGGGCATTACATGAAAAACGGTTCGATGTTTGGTGAATTAAAGAATTATAAAAGAAAGTCTAATTTTGAGAATAATTCGATTATAGAGTTCGACACGCTTTATGACAGTAGAAAATGGGAAATTTTTTCTGTGTATACAACGGATGTGAATTTCGATTATATTCAGACTGATTTTAATACTAAGCAGGAGTATAAGTTTTTTTTAGATACTTTGCAATCTAAATCTATTCATAAGTCGGATGTTGAATTGACCGAAGATGATGTAATTTTAACCTTATCAACATGCTCCTATGACTTTTTAAATGCAAGATTTGTGGTTCATGCCAAATTGTTTAAAGGTTGAAGCTCACCACGATAGATCGATTCAGGACTTCGCTAGAGAACAATCTCTCGTCACTTGTGATAACAGTCCCCTGCAATGGTCACTCTTGTAATTGGACGAATACGAATGTCCGTGAACCCCCTTCGCAAACTGCTGTCCAATTCTCCAAGTTACATTATGGTTTGCTTAGTCGGCGTCAGAATAAATCGTGTGTGTGGAGAGCCGTTTCGACGGTTCTTTTTTTATTTGTCAGAAAAAAGGACGCGGCCAGAATTGATCAAGGAAAGCATTGAATCATTCAATAAATGGTGGTTATCTTCATGGATGTCCATTATATATCTATGTTAAAGTTAGGTTGCGCTCGAGGAAGATTCCGTGCGAGCTGTCGAACTTCAAGGACAAACCGGGGGCAAGTGAAGAATCGAATCATGTGGAGGGATGTGACCTAAGTGATATGTTATGAAAGCGGTTTTAAAAAAGCGTAAAGGCACGGGGTAAAGTGATTGTTGGGAATCAAAAACAATAAAGGGAGTGAATTTTAATGAAAAAATTGACTGGTTATAAGATATTCCTGCTTACGGTTGTATTGATATTTTTAACGATGGGGCAAATCGCTGCGGCGGCAGATGTCGATACTTTGTTTAAGGACGAGTTTAACGAGGCTGCCAAAGAATGGACCGCTACCAGCGGCAAATGGGAAGTCGTGTCCGGTGAATATACGCAAAGCGACAATACGAAAGGTGCGGCTGCGGAAACGTACACAGGGGATTTTGATTGGACTGATTATACTTACGAAGCCGATGTGAAAGTAACCGACGGGTATGATGCGGATATGTTGTTCCGCGTGAACATGGACACGGAGTATTACGCGCTCGCCATCCGAAGCAACTCTTTTGAAGGGGAAAATCATCTCGAACTATTGAAGCTGCAAGAATGGAATTGGAGTGTGCTAGCCGGCGCCAAACGTTCCATTGAGGACAAAACATTTCATCACGTGAAAGTCGTGACGAAAGGAAATAATTTGAAGGTGTACTTCAATAACGAGGAAACACCAGTTATCGATTTCACCGACGATAAACCAATTACCAGCGGCAAAATTGGTTTGAAGACGTGGGAGTCGACAGCGGCATTCGACAATGTCATCGTTTCGAAAATGAGCGAATCGAAGGAAGCTCCGGTAGCTACAGACAATACGGGCGGAGAGACCCCGGTTAAATCCGACGATAGCAAAATTGTCGTGAATCCGAAAACGGGTGATGGCGGCATAAGTTTGTATGTGGTATTGATGGCGCTGTCGAGCGTCCTGATAATTTTTGCAATTCGCGGAAAAAGAAAAAGCGGTGCGAACTAAACATCCTGAACATGGAAAGCGGGTGGGGCGATTGTTTTCGCGAGAAGCGGGAGGACAGGCGAGAAGGCGGTGGATGTCCTGTGTTGTTCCGCTCCTATTTGTAATGATATTGAGCGCCTGTACATCAAGCGACGGCGGCATGCCAAATGGCGAAAGCAGCATGACGAACAAAGAGGCGAGCACGCAACCGCATGAAGAGGCTCAACCCGACAGCCCGTCGCACGAAAGCGAGAAAAAGAGTAAGGGGAGGGATCTGTCCGATATGCAAACGCTTGCCATGACGGGACCGTCAATAAAGGTCGATCCGAGCTGGCCTTATTATAAAGGCAGATCTTACGACAGCATTGCTGAGGAAATTGAGCTTGCCGGGTATAAGATCGTTCATTATGTCGTTGTCAATGAAAACGATATCAAAGGCGATTTGATCGATGCTTACCACAAGCGGGGAATTGCCGTCTGGATGGTTGTGTTTGGGAACGGTACCTATTCAACGGCCTTTTTTCCTGCAGGTTGGGAAAATTGGAAGATGGGGTTGATCCAGCCTTCGAAAGTAGACGGATATACGTTTCTTTCCCAGTTCAATAGGGAATATGTCGAATGGAAGAAGAAGTCGCTGGCGCGGGTTGTATCCAAATATCCGTTTGACGGCGTAGAGGTGATGGAATCATTTTTCCCGGAATGGAACGGTTTTGAAACCGGCGTATACGGTGATGTCGGCCCCAATGCGCAGAAAGCGTTTCAGGAGAAATACAACGAGGACATCCCTGATTTTGAAAATAAAGATTCCGCACGTTATTACAAAAACAATCCGGAGCTCTATCAAAAATGGATCGAATTCAGGGTGGACGGCGTTAACGATTTCTTGAACGAAATCTTCAACGGCCAAGGAGGCGTAAGGGAGGCGCGACCAGACATTTTGGTGGCGACCTGGAGTCTCGGAGTCAACGGTGGACCGAATTCGATCGCGAAGCTGAGGGAAATGCAAGGGTACGATGCGGAGGCGATGGTGGCCAAAGTGAAGCCGGATCTTCATTATATCCAGACGCATTGGCCGGATTGGTATAAGCCGGAAGCGGCGCTACCACCCGATTATATGAAAACGTACCAGCCGTTCTTCGATCAGGTGCGGGCGCAAAACCCTGATCTTCCAATTGGCATTCAAGGCGACAACGGCTCCGTCAAGGAGATGATCAAGTCGGCCGAATGGCAGCAGCAGTATAATATTGAGGCGAAGCTGTACGGATATGCGACTTGGACGACGTACGAGTACCATATCGGCGGTTACATGTATACGGAAAAACCGGAGCCGCAAAGGGCGGTGCGGCAAGCAGACGGCACGATCATGATCTCGTTTAACAAACGGATCGACGAAACGGCTGCCAAGGACATCGCCAACTACGAGTTTTGGCAGGGCGGTAAACAGCAAGACGTTCAAATCGGCAGCGTAACCGTTGACGGCAATCGGATCATGCTCGAATCGGAGCGTTTCCCGGAAGGCCAGTTCGAAATTGTACTGCACCATATTAAAGATACGCCGGACTTGTGGCTGTACAATGATTTCCCGGCAAACGAAATTCTGGACGGCACGAAAGTCAGCGTGCAATAAACATGGAAAACACTTCATACGAGGGGGCATGTAACATGCRAAAATTAAAAGGGTTTGCTTTGATGCTGCTGGCACTTTCATTTGTGATTGTCACCGCATGCAGCCAATCCGGAGCAACGAAGGAGCCGGGTACGCCGAAGGCGACAGAACAATCAGCGAAGGAGTCGGATACGCCGAAGACGACAGAACCACCGACGAAAGAGCTGGAGCCAACGATCGATATGAAGGGCCAGTCTATCAAAATTTTGACGTGGGGCAAAGGGCCGACGGAAGAAACGCAGGAAGGCACGCTGCAGCTTGAGCGGCAAAACGAAGTGGAGAAGAAATACAATGTGAAAGTCGATTGGGTTACCGTACCATGGGGCAAAAGCATCGAGATGGTGACGGCTGCAGGACTTTCCGGCGAACCGGTGGCGGATATCGTGCTGCTCGATTTGTACCATGCGATGCCACTGATCAACGAAGGTTTGCTACGACCGATTGACGAGTACATCGACTTCGATGACCCGAAATGGCCGAAAGGAATTAAAACGTTCGGAAACATTAACGGAAAAATGTACGGATTCAAAAACTCGGTAAGCGAAGGCGCAGGCATTTATTACAACAAAACGCTGTTCAAACGCGAAGGTTTGCCCGATCCCCACCAGTTGGAGAAGGAAGGCAACTGGAATTGGGATGCATTGCTAGACATTATGAAAAAGGCGACTAAAGATACGGATGGGGACGGAGCGACGGATCAATGGGGCTTCGCCAATCATGCGCCCTTCCTGGCTAGACATCTGACCTATGCAAATGGTGGAAGCTTGATTGAGTTAAGAGACGGAAAGTGGGCATTTACCGCCGGTGAGCCTAAAGCATTAAAAGCGCTCCAATTCTTGGGTGATATGTTTAATACTTATAAGGTTATTGCCCCGAATAAACATACGAGCATGGATGACTGGAATGATTCGGTAACACTGTTCGACTCCGGAAAAGTCGCGATGACCACCGGTGAATCGTGGGAAGGGAAAAATAAGCAAGCAATGACCGACGAATTCGGTTTTGTATCGATTCCAAAAGGACCGGACGCCACCGATGCCGATTATAAAATTGCGGTTGAAAACTTTCCGATGTATTACATGCCGGCTAACAGCAAGCAGCCGAAAGAAATGGCGATTATCTGGCAGGAGCTACAATTGTGGGATCGGGTAGAACCGGCGAGAAGGTCGTATGCGGAGGAACAGTTGTTGGCCGATCCGGAAGATGTGGATGCCATCTTGGCCGTTTCAGAAAAAGTACAACCGCTGTTTTTCCCGGGTGTGCCTAAAGTGCAATGGGAGGAAGCGGTTTGGGCGACGGCCAATAAAGGGGAAGCGCCCGAGTCCGCGATGGAAAAAATCAACACTTCCGCCCAAGCGACGCTTGATGAGGCGTTGAACCAAACGAAGTAATAAGATGCGATGAAGAAGTGCGAGGTTGACGAATAGGGGGCTGTCGGCAGACTTTGCTCGATGCGGCCCCCTTTCATATGCATGAAGACGACCCGTATGGGAGAGGAGCTTGCGAGCAGAACATGGCAAGGTATGCAAAATCGTTTGCTGTAAAATTGTCGGTCGTTCTCCTGTCGTTAACCTTTGTCTTTGTTCCGGCGAGGTATTCGACGGGAAGTGAAAACATCGTAACGCAAAGTGAAGCGGCAGAGGGG